>CATPAM010000306.1 GCA_955651735.1 Candidatus Acidiferrales bacterium
AAGCTCCAACAGCAAACGTTTGATGCTGAGCAGAAGAAGTATCAGCTCGGCGCCTCCACGGTTTACAACGTGATCTTGACGCAGCGCGACCTGGTGAACGCGCAAGGCGCCGAGCTGCGGGCTCTGGCCAATCTTCTCGAAGCCAAAGCTCAGTACGAGCGGGCTGTGGCCCGCACTCTGGATGTGAATCGCGTAACCATCGCCGATGCCAAGCACGGCGAAGTGGAGAAGGACACGCTGATTCCCGGCACGCTGCACGGCAAAGTGGTCGGTACGGAAAACCTGTTGAATCTGTTACCTGACACTAGCGGCCAGAAATAGGCGCCATTTTCATTGCCAATTGGTGGAATAGCCGTCGCGACTAAGGCTCAGCAGCGCTTGCTCGGCCGCTATCTTTCGCATAGCATGAAAGTAGCGGCTGCTGCAGGGTACGGGAGCGCTTGCTCATGGGCGATCATTCCAAGGAAACAACGCAAACCGTAACTCCTGCCGAGCCGACTTCTCCGCACCGCAAGCCCTCCGCTAAAGAGAAATCCTGGGAAGAAAATTCGCTGCGGCCTACGCTGGAGAAAAATCCCGAGCGCCAGGCGGAGTTCACCACCGTCTCGGGCTTTCCGATTCAGCGCTTGTACACTCCGGCCGATCTCTCCGGCTGGGATCCCGACCGTGATCTCGGGTATCCGGGCGAGCCTCCTTACACGCGCGGAATTCATTCCACCATGCACCGCGGGCGTTTGTGGACCATGCGGCAATTCGCGGGCTTTGGGGCCGCGGAGGACACCAATCAGCGCTTCCGGTATCTGCTTGCGCAGGGGCAGACCGGATTGTCGACCGCGTTCGATTTGCCGACCTTGATGGGCTACGACTCCGATCATCCGCTTTCCGAAGGCGAAGTCGGAAAATGCGGAGTGGCAATCAGTTCGCTGGCGGACATGGAAGTGCTCTTCGACAGAATTCCGCTCGCTAACGTCACCACCTCGATGACCATCAATTCGCCGGCGGCGGTGATCTGGGCGATGTATTTGGCTGTGGCGGAAAAGCAGGGCGCGGACTGGAAGAAAATTTCCGGCACGCTGCAGAACGACATCCTGAAGGAATATATCGCGCAGAAGGAGTACATCTACCCGCCTGAGCCGTCGATGCGGCTGGTGATCGACACGTTCGAGTTTGGCGTCAAGAACACCCCCAAATTCAATACCATTTCCATTAGCGGCTATCATATTCGCGAAGCGGGCTCGACGGCGATTCAGGAATTGGCGTTCACGCTGCGCGACGGGCTCGAGTACGTGGAATGGGGCATGCGGCGCGGCCTGGAGCTCGATGAGTTCGTGCCGCAGCTTTCGTTTTTCTTCAACGCGCACAACGATTTCTTCGAGGAGATCGCCAAGTATCGGGCGGCGCGGCGCATCTGGCACAAAGCCATGGTGGAGCGCTACGAGTCGCAGAATCCGCGTTCGTGGGCGCTGCGTTTTCATACGCAGACGGCGGGTTGCTCGCTGACCGCGCAGCAACCGTACAACAACGTGGTGCGCACAGCGATTCAGGCGCTGGCGGCGGTGCTCGGCGGGACGCAATCGCTGCATACCAATTCGCTGGATGAAGCATGGGCGCTGCCTACGGAATTTGCGGCCACAATCGCCTTGCGCACGCAGCAGATCATCGCGCATGAAAGTGGTGTTACCAACACGGTGGATGCGCTCGGTGGGTCGTACTTTGTCGAGGCGCTGACCAACGAAATCCAGCGCGGGGCGTGGGATTATATCGAGAAAATTGATGCGCTTGGCGGCATGGTGAAGGCCATAGAGCGCGGGTATCCGCAGCGGGAAATTTCCGAGGCTTCCTATCGCTATCAAGTGGCGATCGACAAGAAGGAGAAGATCATTGTCGGCGTGAATGACTTCGTCACGCAGGAAAAGCCGCTGGACACTTTGCAAATTGATGAGAGTGTGGCGCACCGGCAAGGCGAACGGCTGAGCAAATTGCGCTCCGAGCGCTCGAATGACGAAGTCGCGCGACGGCTCGGGGCGCTGCGTAAAGCGGCACAAGGCAGCGAGAATCTGATGCCGTACATCTTCGACGCGGTAAAATCCTACGCCACGCTTGGCGAAATCTGCGATGCCATGCGTGAGGTCTTCGGCACCTACGAAGAAATCGCTATCACCTGACGGCCTTCATGCCAGAAAAAAAAATACGAGTTTTGATTGCGAAGCCGGGGCTGGATGGGCACGACCGCGGCGCTAAGATCATCGCGCGGGCGCTGCGCGATGCGGGCATGGAGGTGATCTACACCGGCTTGCGGCAGACACCGGAGATGATTGCTTCGGCGGCCGTGCAGGAAGACGTTGACGTGATTGGCCTCTCGATTCTCTCTGGGGCGCACAACACGCTTTGCCCGCAGCTCATGAGCCTGCTGCACGACAAAGGCATGAACGACGTGACAGTGGTGCTCGGCGGCATCATACCCGAAGCGGACATCCCGGCTTTGAAAAAGGCCGGCATTGCCGAGATTTTTCTTCCCGGCACCTCAACGCAAAACATCGTCGAATTCATCCACAAACGGATAGCGCATTAGGCGGAACGCCTAAACAGTGGCTTGCTGCCAGTGTTAGCTCGATGCGCAATGAAGGCGCCAAAGCCTAAGAGCAGCGCGGTCATCCCTTGCCGCCGTCTTTGCGACGCTGGTCATATTTCTCCCGCGCCCCGCGGTGCAGCAGTTTGACACGCTCCTTTTCTTGCTTTTGCGCTGCAGGATCGACCTTGCGGCGGACAAATTCCTGCTCGCGCTCGAGTTTGCGCTGGTTCTCTAGCCGATTCTGGTCGAGGCGGCCTTCCGCAATCGCCGCTTGCACCGCGCAGCCCGGCTCGGTAGTGTGCCCGCAGTTGCCGTATTTGCATAGCGCCGCGAGTTCTTCAATGTCGGAAAACGCGTGCTCCACGCCTTCGGCCGCATCCCACAACTGCAATTCGCGTAGACCCGGCGTATCAATGAGCAGCGCTCCGCGGGGAAGCGCGAACAACTCGCGGCTTGTCGTGGTGTGACGACCGCGGCTGTCGCTCGCGCGCACCGCTTGCACCACCTGCGCGTCGCGGCGCAGGAAGTGATTCACCAGCGTCGACTTCCCCACCCCGGACGAACCCAGCAGCACAATCGTCCGCCCGGGCGCAAGAAACCTGTCCAACGCGTCCACACCGTCTCCGGTGCGCGCGCTCACGGAAAAAATAGGAGCGCCAGCGGCGATGCTTTCCACTTCCGCAACGCAAGCAGCGACATCACCGCAATCGTCCGCCTTATTGAGAACGACGATCGACTTCGCGCCGGACTCGAAGCTTTGCGCCAGATATCGTTCCAGCCGCCGCACGTTGAAGTCGCCATCCAGCGCCATGACCACGAACGCTGTGTCCACGTTCGCGGCAATCACCTGCTCCTCCATTCGCCGCCCTGCAACTTTGCGCACGAACTTGCTGCGGCGCGGCAGCACTTTGTGGATCAGCGGCCGTCCGCCTCCACTTAGCATCTCCGCCGCAACCCAATCCCCTACTGCTGGCCAGTCTCCACCCGTTTCCGCGCCTGCGCGCAGCGTTCCCGAAACCTCCGCCCAGCACTCCGCAAAATCGCCCGCTATGCGCCAGAGGCCTCGCTGTTGGGAAATGACCCGCGCAGGCAGCCATTCGAGGTGTTCGCGGCCTTGCCATAACGCATCAAAATATGTATTCCATCCCAATTGCTTCAACGACACTTAATGTTCTCCCATCGCGCGAAAGAACCGGCGCCGGTGTCTCGAATACCATTGTGTAAAAATCAGGCTAGAAGGGAAAAACTCAAATGCGGAAGGCGTGCTCGCAGCGACTCAGAAACCTGTTGAAGGCACACCATCCCCTCAGAACTTCGACCGAGGTGTTCACAGGCGCCTCCTAAAAAGCGATGGTGCGCGTCGCACCGGCAACTGAATTGTAGAGGCCGCGGGTGAAGCCGTCAACAACATGCCTTGATGCAACAGCTCTTTACAAAACGAAAAGGCCGGACGCAAAGCATACGGCCTCGTTAGGCTCCGGCTCGAACTATGACGTTACGGCTTTTCGGGCTTGCCGTGTTCCGGCTTGTTGTTGGAATGCGGGGAGCTTTCGTGCGGCACATTGGAATGCTGCGCGGGTCCGCGGTCAGCGTGCGGGTTGCCATGCGGCTCGCCACCACTTTGTGCCCTCGAGTGCGAGGCGTCTGGCACCGGCCGCACTTCCCTTGCAGGCCGCGCATTGTTGGAGGGGCCGGAGCTCGGCCTGGAGGCCGCGCTATCTCGATTCACCGCGTGCGCCGGACGGTTACGACTGGCGCTACCGCTCGAGGAAGATGCATTACCGGCGGGGCGATCCCCGTGACGATCCTCTGGACGATCCGCACGATGGCCGGATTCTGGACGGTTCCCATTTTCGGCGCGGGCCGCCACCACGTCATGGCCGTGGAATACTCCTGGTCGGGCACTTGCCGCAACGCTTGGCCGGCCATGGTTCACGGAGGCGAACTGCTCACGGTTGGTGCTGGCGGCATGTTCGTGCCGCATTTGGTCGTCAGTGGCGCGCACGTGATGCTCGCGTTCGGCCCTCATTTCCTCGCCCGTCGCGCGAGCGGCGGTTCCACCATTTCCGCCGTTGAAGCTCACGCGATTGACGGTCGTGTTGTTAACGATGACCGTACGATTGTAGGTGTTGTGGATCACCGTGACATTTACGTTGGTCACCGAGCGGTTGTAGGCGAACTCTCTGCCGCGCCATTCCCCGCCCACAAAGCCGACTCCGGTGTATCCAAAGCCGTAGTTAATGCCGCCGTAGAAACCGACGTGCGGTCCCCAGTAGCCGGCGTGCCACACGTAAACGCCTTCGCCAAAACCCCAATAGCCGGGTGTCCAGAGAAAGCCAACCTGCGGCGCCAGAACCCACGTTCCGGGCACCCAATAGTAGCCGTCCTCGCCATAGGCCCAATATCCGGGCGTCCAGATATAACCGCGTGCGGGGCAAACCGGTTGGGCATACACCGGCAGCACGGGGGGGCCTATGCGGATCGAAACGCCAACCGCGATTTGTGCGCTTGAAGCCGCTGGCGTGCCTAGTATCGTCGCGGCAAGCAGCAAGAGCCCAATAAATCTCAGGATTCGCATCACGCTCACCTCTCCCATGCAGCGTTCTTCGTGCTCAAATTACCTTGCTACATGCGCAGAATCTGGCCCAGGCTGTCTTGGTTGTATAAACACTTTTTAGCAGAAAAGTTGTGCCGCCGGGGATCGAGCGCCCAATAGTGCACCCTATGCGTAACGCCGAGGAACGAAGACACCGCTAGAGAGTATGAAGGATTGCGGCTCTCGCAGTATGACCGTAGAGACCGTATACTGTGACGTTTGCGGCGCGCTGCCGTACCAGCCATGCTTTGCGCCGCTACTTCCGTGTGAGGTCTGTGAGTGGCTGCCTCGATTCTCAAAACGAACGTAAATACGAAGTCGCCCGAATTTGAGAAGAATACCCGCCGGATGATTGACCTGGTCACGCAGATCAAGAACGAAGAAGAGCAGATCGCAGCGGGCGGCGGGGCGAAAGCCATCGAAGCGCAGCACAAAAAGGGGCGACTGACCGCGCGCGAGCGCATCGCTAAGCTGATCGACCCCGGCTCGCATTTTTTTGAGCTAGCCGTTTACGCAGCCCATGAAATGTATGAAGAATGGGGCGGCGCGCCTTCGGCGGGAACCATCACCGGGCTGGCGCGCGTCTGTGGCCGCACCTTCATGGTCATCGCCAACGACGCCACAGTGAAAGCTGGCGCGTTTTTTCCGATGACCGCCAAGAAGGTGATTCGCGCGCAAAACATCGCGATCGACAACCACATCCCCACCATTTATCTCGTCGATTCGGCGGGCATTTTTCTGCCTTTGCAAGAAGACGTGTTCCCCGATACCGACGATTTCGGCCGCGTTTTCCGCAACAATGCGGTGATGAGCGCCACGGGCATTCCGCAACTTGCGGCCATTATGGGCATGTGCGTGGCCGGCGGCGCGTATCTGCCGGTAATGTGCGACCACATCCTGATGACCGAGGGCTCAGGGCTGTTTCTTGCCGGGCCGGCGCTGGTGCAAGCCGCCATCGGACAGAAAACGTCCGCCGAAGATCTGGGCGGCGCAAAAATGCACGCGCAGATCAGCGGCACGGTGGATTTTCGCGAGCCCGACGATGACGCGTGCATAGCGCGGATTCGCGCGCTGGCGGACAAAATGGGTGCCGCGAACCCTGCGCCATTCAGTCACCTAGCCTCGCGGCAACCGCTCTATTCCGCCGATGAGATTTACGGAATTTTTTCCGGCGATCCGGCCAAGCAGTACGACATGCGCGAGATCATCGCGCGCATCGCGGACGCCAGCGAGTTCGAGGAGTACCGGGCCGAATACGGCGAGACGGTGCTTTGCGGCTATGCGCGCATCGGGGGTTGGGCCGTCGGGATCGTAGCCAATCAGAAAAAGCATGTACAGACGCTGGCGCGCGGCTCGGACCAGAAGCGCATCGAATTTGGCGGCGTGATTTATACCGAGTCCGCGGAAAAAGCGGCACGCTTCATTCTGGACTGCAACCAAAATCGCGTTCCGCTCATTTTCCTGCACGATGTAAACGGTTTCATGGTCGGCAAAGACGCGGAGTGGAGCGGCATCATCCGCGCCGGCGCGAAAATGGTGAACGCGGTGGCGAATAGTGTAGTGCCAAAGATTGCGGTGATCTGTGGCGGCAGTTTTGGCGCCGGACACTACGCCATGTGCGGTAAAGCCTACGACCCACGATTCATTTTCGCGTGGCCCACCGCGCGCTATGCAGTCATGAGCGGGGACGCCGCTGCCGGCACGCTGGTCGAAATCAAGCTGAAGCAGCTAGAGCGCGAAGGCAAGAAGGTCGACGAGAAAGCCAAGAAAGAATTGTATGAATCCGTGCGCGCCACATACGAACACCAGACCGACCCGCGGTACGCAGGAGCGCGCCTCTGGGTAGACGCGATCATTGACCCCGCGCATACCCGCGAGGCGCTGGTCCAGGCCCTCGAGGCGGCAGCACTAAACCCCGAAATCGGTGAGTTCAAAACTGGAGTCCTGCAAACCTAATATGGGAACGGTGAAGCTCATCGAATGCCCACGGGATGCGTGGCAAGGACTTCCAGATTTCATCCCCACCGAGTTCAAAGCAGAGTATTTGAAGGAACTCGTACTCGCCGGGTTCAAGCACATCGATGCAGTGAGTTTTGTTTCGCCGCAGCATGTGAAACAGATGGCCGACAGCGAAGAGGTAATGGCTAAATTTAACGCTTCCCTTCCCGTCGGAACGAAGCTGCCCGAAATCATCGGGATTGTTGTGAACGAGAAAGGACTTGAGCGAGCTCTGGCGACTCCTGGAATTACCACGATCGGCTATCCGTACTCGATCTCGGCTTATTTTCGGCGGGCGAATGCCAATATGACTCGCGAGGAATCTCGTGCCCTGGTAGAAACGATAAAGAAGGAGACAGCGGCCGCTAATCGTGGCCTGGTTATTTACATCTCCATGGCCTTCGGCAATCCTTATGATGAGCCGTGGGGGCCGGAGATTGTGCAGGACACTCTGGATTGGCTGAAAGACACTCGTGTGCGCACGGTTTCGCTGGCTGACACCGTGGGATCGGCCTCCCCGGAACAGGTGGGCGATCTATTCCGCCAAGTGACGGACCACGTAGCGGGAATCGAACTCGGCGTTCATCTGCACAGCCGGCCGGAGAACGCGGAAGCGAAAATCCTTGCCGCGTACGAAGCAGGATGCCGGCGCTTTGACAGTGCGTTGACAGGGCTTGGCGGCTGTCCCTTTGCGGGAGACAATCTAGTGGGAAACATCGCCACGGAGCAGGTGCTTGCGGCTTTGCGCAAAGCGGGCGCCGATCCGGGCATAGACAACGCGCGGCTCACCAAAGTCCTGGCCATGACCAGCGAGATTCGCGCCAAATACGCGCACTTAGCAGTTTTGAATTAGCGAGGCTTCTGCCATGCACTCTACACTGATTCTTGAATTCAGCGGTGAAATCGCCAAGATCACGCTGAACCGTCCCGAAA
>CATPAM010000307.1 GCA_955651735.1 Candidatus Acidiferrales bacterium
ATGTTGGCGTCGTCCGCAAAGTGCGTCTTGAATAGATCGAGATGTCCATCTAGGTCATAATCGCCCACCCCGACGCCCATACCGGCCTGCTCCATGCCATCTTCACTTAGGGCCACACCTCGCAGCACTCCTTCCTCGCGAAAAGTTCCATCACGATTGTTCATGAACAAAAGACTGGGAGTGGAGTCACAGGCGACGTAGATGTCTTGCCATCCGTCTTCATCAAAATCCGCCGCTACGACAGTCATGCCGTACGTGGCCGCGGCATGCGTGATGCCGGCCCGTTGAGTTACATCAGTGAACGTTCCGTCACCATTGTTTCTATAAAGGGAATTCCTGCCCGTGGATAATCCTCGCGGCCCGCATTCGACGGGAATTCCTTTCCATCTACAGTTGGCGTTTTCGCCCGGAAGAGCAGCATTTTCAAAGGAAAAGCGCACATAGTTGGAAACGAAGAGATCCAGATGTCCGTCGCGGTCGAAATCCACGAAGGTGCAACCGGCGCCCCACCTGGGCTGATCGTTCCAGAGCCCCGCATCCTTGGCCACATCGGTGAAAGTTCCGTCGCCGTTATTGCGATAAAGCGCGTTCTGCCCGAAATTGCTGCAAAAGATATCGTCAAAGCCATCGTTGTTGTAGTCTCCGATGCAGACTCCACAGGCCCATCCGAGCGAGCGCAACCCAGCTTTTTGTGTGACGTCCGTAAATGTCCCATCACGGTTATTCTTATACAGTCGATTCGTCGTGCCCTCCGGAGCGCCCCCGAGGCGCGTGCCGCATAGAACAAACAGATCCATCCAGCCATCATTATCGTAATCAATGAAGGCGCAGCCGCATCCGGTGGACTCCACGATGTACTTTTTGATTTCTGCGTCGCCGTAGATCACCGGCGCGTGCAGGCCCGCGGCAGCAGCGATGTCCACGAAATGAGCGTTGAAGGGACGCCCGGAAGCTTGGGGCCTCGGCAGGGGCTTGGCCGTGTGATTTGATACACCCTGTGCCAGCAACCGACTCCGGTGAAAGGAGAGTGCGGCCCCTATCCCCAGTTGGACAAACCTACGACGGCCGAAATTCATGGCGCAAAGGGATCGTGATTGGAGAAAAGCGCCGTGCCGCTCATTTCTGCATCAATGCGGCCTTTTCCGCGACCATCTGAGGATCGGCAAATTGTAACCAGAAGCCCATCATCTCCTCGTCACTGGGTTCGCCCCAACGAACTGCTTTGGACGGATCGGGGTTCTGGAAGTTGTTCTTGGAATTGTCGAAATAAGCGATGGTCATGAGTTTCGTGCCTTTGGGCAGCAAGAACTGTTTCTTCAAAAAGTATGTCTCCTGCCATCGAAAATCATAATGGGGAACGTAGAGGAGCACCTCTTCACGGCCATCCGGATAAATGGCCTTGGTCAGCATGTTTTTGCCGCGAAAATGCATGTGCGCTGTGTAGGCCACCGCGATCACATCCTTCGGCAAAATAAAGCAGGAAGTCACACGGTGATTGTCGTCGTTGGAAGGGATGAGAAACATGTTGTTCCAAATTTCGTACTGCCCGATCTCATGCTGGACGGGTTCCCGCGCGAATACTAGACCGATGCTAGTGCGATCCTTTACGTCCAGGCCATGATGATTGCTGTAGTGAATCTGAAATTGCAGATAGCTGCCCGCCGGGATTCGCAGCGCATAGCCTGGAGGCCGCGTCTCCGCCAAATGTCCCGGAAGATAGATCGCCGGCACGATATTCAAATAACCTGAGGACTCGCCCGGAACGCCGCCACCATCTGGCGCTGCGCATCCGTCATCAATGACCGGAGCATCAGGGCGGAGGTGCAACACTTTTCCGGTGCGGTAGTGATATTGGTCTTCGCCTTCGTCGGTCTTAGCGTGCCTTTCCAGATGCTTCGCAACTTCGGCCTGATCGATCACCGACACCGTGGCGTGATGAACCACACGACGATCACCGGGAAGCACCTCGGCGGCCTGTATCCATTTGTCTTCCGTGAAATTTGTGGGGACGTAGATATATTCGTAGTCGTCTTGGGCCGTTTTGGAGACCAGGAATTCCGGAACGGTCAGCACCACGTCCGGCTTGATATGCCAGCCTTGCGTGAGCACCGGGTCCGCTGAGGAAGTTTCAGGCTCGCCTCTTTTTGTTCCGTTTTTTACCCAGGCGTCTATGATCGCGATTTCCTCGTCGCTCAAGCGAGCGTCATTGCTGAACTCGCCGAACGCAGGGTCGGCATGCCAGGGGGGCATCTTTCGTTGAACCACGGTCTCCCGCATTATCCGGGCAAAAGGGAGCACTTCGTCGTAGGTCATCAGCGACATGGGAGCAATGTCGTTTGGGCGATGACAGGCTACGCAGTGCTTTTGCAGAAGGGGCGCCACGTCTTTGTTGTAAGTAATTTCTGGTTTTGCGACCGAGGTGTTTTCCTGGCAGACTGCGATCCCGCACAATCCCATACAGAACGGAATGAGTAACGTTGGCCACAGACGCATGTGAATTGCGACTCCACAGAACAACGAAAACAGCTACTGCCCGATGCCGTTACTCGCGATGACACACCGTGCACGAGTCTTTAGCTATCTAGCGGTTGATTTTACACCTATACGGCATTTTCGGGGAGGCTGGATGGTGAGACTCCCTATCAACAACAAAATCTGGCGAAGTTTCTCTCTTTTTCTTGGTCCTCCAGACGCGCCTGCCCTCAACAACCCCGAAGAGATCCAGATGTCCGTCGCGGTCGAGGCGGACGAAGCGACGACGGCTGAAATTCACGTGCGAACGATCCTAAAGGTTCACCTAAGTGAATCGCTCATGCTAGCATGAGCCGGCTCGAGCGCTCATTGACCGTCCCCCAAGGGTCCGCTAAGCCTGTTACGACGTTGCGTTAGGCAGAGTTGCGATGGTGAGAGATACTCTAAAGGATTACTTCCGCCCTAGAGCATGTCGAGGTGCTCGCCCATGAAACCCGCTCCGAAGGGGAAAACCGGCCCGCGGCAAGAGCAAGAACGCAAGGTCACGTTAAAGACGATCGCGACGCACCTGGGTCTGACTCCGGGGACGGTCTCAGCGGCGCTGAATAATTC
>CATPAM010000308.1 GCA_955651735.1 Candidatus Acidiferrales bacterium
ATGGCCAGCCGGCCGCCAAGCAAGAGAGCGGGAGCAGCGATGTCAGGCAGGGGCAAGAGGGCTCTCCAATAACCGGTTAACTTTATCACGCCGGTTAGACACCCGCCAGCAGCCATTTTCCTTCCGTTGCAATCTAAGATTTCGTCCGCCAAGAGCCAGAAAACGTAGTATGTAATGATTTCAGGAGTTGCGTTTCGAATGAAGAATCCGTCACATCTTCTGCCCTCTGTACTGGCCTTGATCCTGGCTGTAACTTGCCAGGCGGGATCCTCGCAAAATGCTGCCGGCACGGCCAGCAGCGCTAGCGTGCGGGTACCCGTAGTCTTGGAATTGTTTACATCCGAAGGCTGCTCGAGCTGTCCGCCCGCGGACGCTTTGCTTGCCAGACTTGCAGAACAACAGCCGGTCGCGGGCGCGGAAATCATTGCGCTCGAAGAGCACGTCGATTACTGGGACCACGAAGGTTGGATCGATCCGTTTTCCTCGGGACAATGGACACAGCGCCAGCAGCTTTATGCCTCAGGGTTCGCGGATCATGGTGTCTATACGCCGGAATTGGTCGTCAATGGACGCTCCGGATTTGTTGGCAGCCGCGAGGGCGATGCCTATCGAGCCATCGCAAGTGCTGTCGCGCAACCCCGCACGGACATCTCTGCATCGCTGCTGAAGTCAGAAAAGCACGACCATGAGCAAGTCAAGGTCGAGGTTGGAAAACTCCAGGGCGCTCAGCAGGGCGACGTCGCAGAGGTCTGGCTGGCCATCACAGAAACGGCGCTGCATTCCTCCGTCACCGGCGGCGAAAATGCCGGTCGCGATCTGTACCACGCCCCGGTGGTGCGCTGGCTGCACAAAACAGGCGCCACCGACCCCAATGCAACGCCGTCTTTCGGTGGCGAATTCGAACTGAAGCTCGATTCGGCATGGAAACGCAATAACCTGCGCATCGTGGCCTTCGTGCAGGAAAAGCGCAGCCATCATATTCTCGGCGCCGCCGCCGCACGTTTCGAACCATAATTTGTCCATGAGCGAGGCAAGCTTTTTGAATCCTGAAGGTTCGCCGCAGACCAGCCCGCCGCCCGCCGAGCACGGCGTATTTCATAGCCAGTCTCTCCTGTTCGTTCTCTTGCGCGTCGCTATTTACATTGCTCTAGCAGAGGGGATCGGCTTCGCGCTGCAATGGATCATGGTGGCGCTGTCGGCCGGAGAGCGTTCCTTGTACTCGCCGACGATCCTCACGATTTCAGAAGGAAGTTCGCTGGCAGGCGCCTTTGCCGCGGGAATCGCAATGTCGCAACTGGAAGGGCGCTCGTTTGGCGATTACGGGCTTCCGTTGCGCGGCGCTTTCGGAAAATTGTTTTGGCAGGGCGCATTGTTCGGGCTGGCGGAAATCAGCGCCGTGATCGGCGTGATTGCAACGCTGGGCTCCTATCATTTCGGCGATTTGGCGATTCACGGAGCCGGACTGCTTCGCTGGGCGGCGTTCTGGGGGGCTTTCTTCGTCCTGGTTGGACTGTATGAGGAATTCGCGTTCCGCGGGTACGTGCAGTTCACTCTCGCACAAGCCGTGACTTTCTGGCCTGCCGCGGTGCTGCTGTCCGCCGCATTTGGATTCGTGCACAGGACAAATCCCGGTGAAAGCAAGATGGGCGTAGCAGGAGTCGCACTCACCGGCTTGTTCTGGTGCCTCACTCTGCGCCGCACTGGAAATCTGTGGTTTGCGGTGGGCATGCATGCCAGCTTCGATTTTGGCGAAACATTTTTGTACTCCGTTCCAGACAGCGGCGTCGTGTTTCCCGGGCATCTTTCCAACGCGACCCTCGCCGGACCCACATGGCTGACCGGCGGAAGCGCCGGACCCGAAGCCAGCGTGTGTGATTTCACGATGCTTCTTATCTTTTTCTATGTGTTTCACCGGCTCTACCCAGATCGCACTCAGAATTTAGCGCGGCCGGACAGCGCCTGACACAAATCCGAATTCACCTGTCGCATCGCGCGGTCTGCTACACTGGCGCGCTTCACGAACATTTCTGCAACGCCATGGACCTTTCTGCAAAGCAACGCCGCGCGCTCGAATCCATTTGCGACACCTTCGCGCCCGCGAGAGATGGCTGGCCCTCCGCATCGGAACTCGGCGTTCCCGATGCGATCGCGCGCGGCCTGGAATTTAATCCGCGCCGGGCGGATCGCGCGCAATTCCTGCAACTGCTGGATTTCTGGGATTCACGTTTTCACAGCCTCTTTGCAATCGGCAGGTTCGCATCTTTTTCATCGTTGGCGCCAGAAGCTCGCGAGTGGGTGTTGCTCTCCTGGGCGGACAGCGGCATCAAGCGGCAGCGAGCCGCGTTTCAAGCGCTGCGCAAAGCCATAGGATTACTCTACGTTATGTTGCCAGCAGGGGACGGTGGCCGGAACAAGGTATGCGGCAAACTTGGCTACCCAGGCCCCCTGGGCGCGCAGCGTGCCGATGCGCCACGGCCGCTGCGCGCGGCGGTGCCCACCACTGATTTGGATTTGTCCTGCGATGTTTGCGTGATCGGGTCAGGAGCGGGAGGAGCAACCGCAGCGGCGGTCCTCGCTGAAGCGGGACACGACGTAATCGTTCTGGAAGCCGGCGGCTATTTCGATGATGCGGATTTTGACGGCGACGCGTTGCGCGGCTTCGAGCGGCTGTACGCGGAAGCGGGAAACGCGGCGACCTGGGATCAAAGCGTTAATCTGCTCGCCGGAGAATGCCTGGGCGGCGGCACGGTGGTCAATTACTGCACGTCGTTTCGCACTCCGGAGGATGTACGCGCGGAGTGGGCGAGTGCCGGAGTTCCGTGGTTTACCGACGAGGAATACACGCGCAGCCTGGATGCGGTCTGCGCGCGGCTGTCGGTCAACCTGGAGCACAATCGCGTCTCCGCGCGCGAGCAGATTTTGCAGCGAGGCCTGCAATCGCTGGGCTGGCATTGCGCGGCGATGCCGCGCAACGTTATCGGCTGCGAGCAAGACACAATTTGCGGCTACTGCGGCTTCGGTTGCGCCATCGGAGCAAAACAATCTGCGGTGAAAACGTGGCTTGCCGATGCGCAAGATGCAGGCGCGCGATTTTTTGTCGAAACGCGCACCGAGCGCGTCCGCGTGGAATCTGGCAGCGCCGTTGGCGTGGAGGCGCGCACACGCCGCGGCCAACGCGTGAGCGTGCGCTGTAAGACCGTTGTCATTGCGGGCGGCGCGATTCACACTCCTGCGCTGCTATTGCGCTCCGGCCTGCGCAATGAACACATCGGCCGCCATTTACATCTTCACCCCGTCTCCAAC
>CATPAM010000309.1 GCA_955651735.1 Candidatus Acidiferrales bacterium
CGGAGAAAGCCGCATCGGAAGCGACTACCGTAATGGCCATTGAGACTTCACTCGCCAAAGCTTCCATGTCCAACGTGGACCTCCGCGATCCCAACAAGACCTATCACAAAATGAAAATTGCCGAGGTGCGATCGCTTACCCCGGATCTTTCCTGGGATTCTTATCTGAAGACTGCCGGGCATGGAGGCGTGGCCGAAATGAACCTCGCGCAACCGGACTTCTTCAAAGCTCTGGACGCGCAGTTGACCTCCACGCACCTCGATGACTGGAAGACTTATTTCCGCTGGCACGTGGTGGATGCCGCGGCGACAGCTCTTCCGGAAAAATTCGTGAACGAGGATTTTGATTTCCGCGGGCGCATTCTGACCGGCGCGAAGCAAATCCAGCCGCGCTGGAAGCGCTGCGTACAAGCGACCGACCGAAATCTCGGTGAAGCGCTTGGCCAGGTCTACGTGCAAAAATATTTTCCGCCGGAGGCCAAGGCACACGCGCTCGAGATGGTACACAACTTGATCACCGCACTGCGCGATGATTTGAAAACGCTCCCCTGGATGGGACCGGAGACGCGCGCGCAAGCCACCGCGAAACTCGAGGCCTTCGCCGTCAAGATCGGCTATCCGGACAAGTGGCGCGATTACTCGGCGCTGAAAGTCGATCGCTCGTCGTATTTGCAGAACCTCCAGCGCGGCGCGGAATTCGAGTTCCAGCGCCGCCTGAACAAAATCGGCAAGCCCGTGGACCGCACGGAATGGGGCATGACTCCGCCCACCGTCAACGCCTACAACAGCAGCAGCATGAACGAAATCGTTTTCCCTGCCGGTATCATGCAGCCTCCGTTTTACGATCCCAAAGCGGACGACGCCGTGAACTATGGCGGCATGGGCGCGGTCATTGGCCACGAAATCACCCACGGCTTCGACGATCACGGCAGCCAGTTCGACGGACGCGGCAACCTGCAGAATTGGTGGGCAGCTGACGACCTGAAAAACTTCAAAGAACGCGCGCAATGCGTTTCCGACCAGTTCGATGGCTATGTGGTGGACGGCGATTTGCACGAGAACGGCAAGCTGGTGCTGGGCGAAAGCATTGCCGACCTTGGCGGACTCACCATCTCCTACGCGGCTTACGAAAAATCGCTGGAGGGCAAGCCGCGCCCGCCCAATAAAGATGGATTCACTCCCGAGCAACAGTTTTTCCTTGGCTGGGAGCAGGTTTGGGGCGCCAACGAACGCCTGGAATATGCGCGCTTGATGGCCAACACCAATCCGCACCCGCTGCCGCGCTTCCGCGGCAATGGACCTCTATCCAACATGGCGGAATTCGCCCAGGCATTTGCCTGCAAAAAGGGCGATGCCATGGTGCGCGAAAAAGTCTGCAAAATCTGGTAAACAGCCTGGGCACACTTTCATTTTCGCTGGCCCTGCGTCCAACCAGCCAGTAGGATGAAGTGCGCTTTCTGCACTACGGCGTCACACCATCCTGGAAAGTTCCCAGCTTGAAAGGGGTAAATCATGGCCGCGCGCCGCTTTTCCGCAACTCTGATCCTGGCAATGGCAATCCTCGCGTCGCTCTTGGTGGCGTTCACCGGAGGCCAGCGCTTGCTGGCCGCGGACGATGCGTCTCACGGCTATGACGTCGCCAATCTCGACCGTACCTGCAAACCTTGCGACGACTTTTACCAATTCGCGGTGGGCGGCTGGCTAAAGGCCAATCCCATTCCGCCGGAATATCCGATGTGGGGCAGCTTCGTTACCCTGGCGGACAAGAATGAACAAGCCTTGCACGGTATCCTGGAAGCCGCTGCAGCGAACGCCTCCGCCGCTGCAAGCTCGAACGAACAAAAAATCGGCGACTTTTTTGCAAGCTGCATGGACACAAAGGAAATCGATGCCCAGGGACTGAAGCCGATTGGCGCGGAGCTGGCGGCCATCGAGGCGATTCGCGACACGACCGGCGTAATCGACATCGGCGCGAAGCTGCAATCCAAGGGTGTCGGCGTGCTCTTCAACTTCGGCTCCGACCAGGATTTCCGGGACAGCTCCAAAGTCATCGGAGAAGCGAGTCAGGGCGGCCTGAGCCTTCCGGACCGCGACTATTACACGCGCGACGAGGAGGAGTCCAAGAAACTGCGCCACCAGTTCGTGGAACACGTCACCAAGATGCTCGTTCTGGCGGGCGACTCGCAGGACAAGGCCGCAGCAGCGGCAAACACCGTTTTGAGCATTGAGACTTCGCTTGCGGAAGCCTCCATGACCAATGTGGAGCGCCGCGATCCCGAGAAGATCTACCACAAGATGAGCGTCGCCGATGCGCAAGCCTTGACCCCGCACCTTTCCTGGGACGGTTATTTCCAGGCAGTGGGCAGTCCGAAGCTCACCGAGATTAATATCGGGCAGCCCGATTTCTTCAAAGCCCTCGACGCCATGCTGACCGGCGTACCGTTTGCCGACTGGAAGACTTACTACCGCTGGCAGCTCATCAATCATGCCGCCGCGCTTCTCTCCGATCCCTTCGTGCAGGAGAATTTTGCCTTCAACGGCCACATTCTCACCGGCGCCAAGGAAATTCACCCGCGCTGGAAGCGTTGCAGCAGCGCCACCGATCAGCAGTTGGGCGAAGCTCTCGGCCAGATCTACGTGCAGAAGTATTTTCCGCCGGAGGCCAAGGCACGCGCGCTGGAGCTGGTGCACAACTTACTTGCGGCCCTGCGCGACGATTTGCAAACGCTACCGTGGATGAGCCCGACCACGCGCAAGGCCGCCATCGAAAAACTGGAAGCCTTCACCATTAAAATCGGCTACCCGGACACGTGGCGCGCTTACTCCGCGCTGAAAATCGATCGCGGCCCTTACGTCAGGAATGTTTTTCGCGCCACGGAATTTGAAAACGCGCGCGACCTCGCAAAAATCGGCAAACCCGTCGATCGCGCCGAGTGGGGCATGACGCCGCCGACGGTCGACGCTTACAACAATCCGCAGCTTAACGAAATCGTTTTTCCCGCGGGCATCCTGCAGCCGCCGTTCTACGACCCCAAGCGCGATGACGCCTACAACTACGGCGGCATCGGCGCGGTGATCGGGCACGAAATCACTCATGGCTTCGATGACCAGGGCGCGCAGTTTGACCCGCGCGGCAACCTGAAGAATTGGTGGACACCCGAGGACCTGAAGAGTTTCCAGGGCCGCGGCGAGTGCGTGGCGAAGCAGTTCGACGGCTATGAGGTTGAAAAGGGCTTACACGAAAACGGCAAGCTGGTCGAGGGAGAAAGCATCGCAGACCTCGGCGGGTTGACTCTGGCGTACGCGGCGTTCCAGAAATCGTTGCATGGCAAGGCCGGCGAGAAGGACGCCAACGGCTTCACTCCCGAGCAGCGCTTTTTTCTGGGCTACGCGGAAAATTGGGCCGTCAACGTCCGCCCCGAGCTCGCGCGGCTGCAAACCAACACCAATCCGCATCCGCTGCCGAAGTTTCGGCCCAAAGTGACGATCTCCAACATGGCAGAATTAGCCAAGCCCTACGGCTGCAAAAAAGGCGACGCCATGGTGCGCGCGCAAGTTTGCAAAATCTGGTAGGAACTCAAAGCCATCGCCGGCCGGATGTTTAGAAGTGAAGAACGACGTCGGCGTTCACTTGCGCGCTGTTTTGCCATTCGCCAAACAGATGGGTTCTCACCCAATCGACGCCCGCGCGCGCAGATAGGTGCGGGAAGATACGGTAGTCCACCCCTCCACCCACCTGCAAACCAAAACCATTCCTGCTGCCACCCGCAGCCTGGGGCTGGATGTGTACTCCTCCGACGATGGTGTGCGCCCAGGGCTCCCATTTGCGGGCGCGCCACGCGATTTTCGGGCCAGCGCCGTAACTGACGTATTTCACGTGCTCGTTGAGATTAATCGCAGGCGCGAAGGCCGTGATGATGCTCCCCTCGACACCAAACCACTCGTTTGTGAAATAAGTGACCGCCGTATTAGTGCCCACTCCCGTCGTGTTGTATATCGAGGAACGAAACCTCAGCACGGAAACGCCTAAGGCCAGTTGCCAACGAAAATCGTCGCGGGCGCCATACCCGAATTTCGGGTCAGGGGCAGCCGGCGCAGCCTCGGCCGGCGCCGTCAACGAGCGTGGCTCAGCGAGCGAGGTTGCATTTGCCAGCCGAAGATCTGCTGACCGCCACAAGATAGCCTTTGACGTGGGCGACGCGGCCGAGGAGATATTTCTGAAACCCGCAGCCACATTAGTCGCTGGCGACGAAGCTGTGGAATCGTCTTGCGCACTCGCGACGCCCGCAGCGGCAAGCACGAGCAGTGTAACGCGCAGTAGCCTCTTCATGTTCTCCTCTTCGCGGGATAGACCCCGGCCGTTGGCCAGCCACTCTCTTATGGTAAACAGGCCATTGCAGCGATGTCCATGACATTTAGATATCGAGTCGCGCTGGGAGGACCGGGCTTTGGATTGCGGCGTTCATCGCCCCTGTTCGCCGGCCCACTTCACTTCGGAAGGAATCGGTGCGGCGGCCATCCGCGAAAGTACCGCGTGCGGATTTACTTCGACAATCACCATGTCGCGGTGCGCGGGCCGAAGGAATCCTTCAGCAAGGGCGTGGTCGGCAAGCGACAGGAGGTCATCATAGTATCCCGCCACATTCAGGACCGCGCAGGGCTTGCGATGAATGCCCAACTGCAGCCAGGTAACGATTTCGCAGAATTCCTCCCAGCTACCGAATCCGCCGGGCAGCAGGAGGAAAGCGTCAGCGAGGTCGGCCATCAGCGCTTTGCGTTGGTGCATGGATTCCAACACGTGCAGCTCGGTGAGCGACGTATGCGCGATTTCTTTTTCCACCAGCGCACGCGGCATCACGCCAATGGCTTGGCCCCCGGCAGCCAGCACGGAGTCCGCCAGTATTCCCATCAGTCCCACGCGGCCACCGCCGAACACCAGCCCGACGCCCGAATCTGCGAGCTCGCGGCCGAGTTCCGCGGCGGCTTGGGCATACACGGGGCGAGTTCCGGAACTCGAACCGCAAAACACGCAGAGCCGTCGGATTTGTCGAACAGGTTGCATATTCGTCATCGCAGTACGCTTGTGACACGCCTAGAGATTCGGGGCCGGAGACGGGCGCAAACGCGGCGCGAGGCGCTCCGCAAGGAAAAAGCCGCCGAAGAGCAAGGTGGCGTAAACCGCGTCGCCAGTCAGTGTATTCCAGAACAGCGGCACGGCGGCAAGGTAGCACGCCGCGAGGCCTGCGCTGGTGCGCGGGTAGCTGTTC
>CATPAM010000310.1 GCA_955651735.1 Candidatus Acidiferrales bacterium
CTGGCACCCGATGAAGCCCGCATAGCAAACGCGGAACTGCGGTTGTTTCCGCCGGAAAGAGAAACGGGGCACGGGGCGGGAATCGTTACCGGGTCGGCGGGTTACAACTTCGCGGAGCGCAGCGCCTCGATTGATTTGGTTGGCGCCTCTTTTCCGCTGGCAAATTTTCAGACATTGCAATCGCCGCGATTTCCGCTGGACGGCCAGGTTTCCTTTCGGCTGAAAGCGAGCGGTCCGCCACTGGCGCCAAAGGGTGAGGGGACTATTCGGGTAGTCGATTTGCGGGTCGGGCATTCGGTGATTGGCAGCTTCGATGCGACGCTGACCTCCGATGGGCGGACGGCGCGACTGGAACTGGGATCGGCCATGAGCACGGGAGAAATCTCCGGTGGTTATACATTGACGCTCGCGGATCCATACAACATCGAGGGCAAGATTGCCGTCAAGAACATGGCGCTGGACGCACTCATGTTAGGCGCGCTGCATTTGCAGGCATTCAACGGACACGGCAAAGCAGACGGCGAAATCGGATTGAGCGGTTCACTGAAGCGGCCAGAGAGCATCGTCTTGGACGCACAATTCTCGCGGCTGATGTTCAACTATGCGAACGTGCAGCTTGAGAATGTGGGCCCGGTGCACTTTCGTTCTTCCCGCGACAGTTTGCAGATCGAGCCGGCGGAGTTTCGCGGGCCAGACACGGATATTCGTCTCGATGGAAATGTGGGCTTCGCCGAACGGGCCAACGTCAGGCTGCGCCTTAACGGGGCGCTGGATCTGCGGTTGCTTGCGGGAATTTCGCCGGGGCTGACAATCGGTGGCCCGGCGCAGATCAATGCGACATTTGAAGGGACGCTGGAGCGGCCGCGCATCACCGGGCGGATTCACATCGACAATGCCAATGCGCGAGTCGCCGATTTTCCCACGGGGCTAAGCAACTTCAAGGGCGACTTCGTCTTTGACGATACGCGGCTCTCCTTCAGCGACATGACCGCGGAAGCCGGCGGAGGCACGCTGCACCTTTCCGGTAGCGTGACGTACACCGAGCAGCCGTTGCGTTACGACATCACGGCGCGGAGCGAGAGCACGCGCATCCGCTATCCGGAAGGGATGAGCTGGTTGACCGCGGGATCGCTACGCCTGACCGGCACGACGGAAGCGGGCTTACTCTCCGGCCGCGTGACGGTGCAGCGCGTGACCCTGACGCAAGGACTGGAGGTTGCCGGCATGCTGGTTTCCACGAAGGAAGGAATCAGCGGTCCTTCCACTAGCTCGCCGTTTTTGCGCAACCTGCAGTTTGACGTCGAAGCGGTTTCCGCGCCGGATGCGCGCATGGAGTGGCCCGGGGCGGAACTGGACGCGGAAGCCAACATCCGCGTACGCGGGACTTGGGAACATCCTATCTTGCTGGGGCACATTCACGTTCTTTCGGGAGACTTGTTGTTCCACGGCAACCGTTATCGCGTGGCCAGAGGCGACATTAATTTTGCCAATCCCTTCCGGCTCGATCCGGTGGTGAACGTGGAAGCGAGCACCACAATTCAGCAGTATGAGATCACGCTGAACTTCAACGGGCCGGCGAGCAAACTGACACTGGCGTACCGTTCGGACCCGCCGCTGCCGGCCAACGATATCGTGACGTTGCTGGCGCTGGGTCAGACCAGCCAGGAGTCCACGCTGCGCAGCGCCGGGGGAGCGCAGAGCGGAACATCCGGGGCTTCGGCGCTGCTTACGGAAGCGGTGTCGAGCCAGGTCGGCGGGCGGCTGGAGAAACTGTTTGGGATTACGAATTTTCGGGTCGATCCGGGCCTAACCTCGGTGGGTTCGACGGGAGCGTCGCAAAACGCGGCGGCGCGGGTGACAGTGCAGCAACAGGTGACGCGCAATCTGACGGTGACGTATGTGTCGAACGTGGGTTCCACGCAACAGCAGGTGATCCAGGTGGAATACAACGTAAACCGCAACGTGTCGATCGTGGCGTTGCGCGATTACAACGGGACGTTCGGTATCGACTTAAAGATCAAGAAGCGTTTTCCGTGAAAGCCGGCCGGTCTCAGTTCTGATTTGGCTCGCCGCCCGGGTGTTTGTCCTCTTCGTTGGCGCCCGTAAATTCCGGGAAGTCCGTCTTCAACTCTTCCATGGTTTCTTGCGCAGCTTTCTGGCCCAAGGCGAAGCCCGCGGCTTGCGATTCGCGCGTTACTTCCGGCAAGGCCTTCAACATGCGTTGCCCGAGGGGTGAGTGGTAGTAGTCCAGCAAGCCCTGCAGATCATCGGTGGTTAAGTACTTGTCGTAGATAGGAATAACCCGCTCCGTGAGGGAGTCGGAGTCAAAGTGTTTCTGGAAGCGGGCTACAAAGGCATCGACAAATTGTTTGGCGCGCGGATTATTTGGCTGGGAGTCCTGCACGCTGCTGCGGAACTGCTCCATCCCGGCCGCGATGAGCTGCTGTCCGAGGTCCTTCGCGCCGGTGACCTCCATCAACTCGCGAATGCGGGCTTCCTTTTGGGGATCGAGCGCGCTCGAAGCTTGCGGAGTGCTCTTGGCGGGAGACTGGGAGGGCTTGGCTGCCGCCGGTTTCTCCTGAGCATTCACCCGGAGCGATGGTGAGTGCGCTAGAACCAGCAGCGCTCCGGAAAGAAGTGCACACCCGACGAGCAAAGTTCGCATTACGGCCTCCGGTACGCCAAGCGGAACAATAGAGAGTGGACTCATGGCAACAATCACGCGGCCTGAGTTGACTGATGTTCCGCGCGAATGAGACGCGATCAGGCGCGTTAGGGTTGTGTCTGCGCTTGCTGTTGCTGGTGTTGCGCTTGCTCGACTTGGCCTGGGCGAGGTTTGGCTAAGCGCGCGTGGGCGGCCACGCCGGGATATTGTTTGCGGAGGTCTTGAAGGACGTCCTTAGCGATTCGCGTACTGAAGGCGCGGTTGGCGGCTTGCATTTCCGTGTTGATCTTGGGCATCTCCGCGGCGATTTTTTGGCCGAGGGGCGAGCCGTAAAATTGCAAGAGGCCTTTGATTTCGTCTTGCGTGAAATGCTGATCGTAAATGGCAACGAGCTGAGCGCTAGCATCATCCGGGTTGAATTTAGCTTTGTAGGCTTCGACGAAGGCGTTCACAAATTGCTGGCCGCGGTCGCTGGCGGGGACGGAGTCGAGGAGGTTTTCGCGCATTTGGTCGGCGCCGTGAGCGGCGAAATCCTGCATGGCGTCGCGCGCGCCGACGAGCTCCATGAGCGAGCGAATGTCGGCTTCTTTTGCGGGATCAATGGAATGTCCAGCTTGCCCGACGCCACCTTGCGGTGCGGCGTGCGGGGAATTTTGCGATGCGCCTTGGATGGCGAGGAAGATCATCGCTAGGTAGATGATGACTAATGCGAGAACCGCCTTCATGACTGCCTCCGGTGGGAAGAGCTTTGCGGTTTCGCCATGTTTTGTTTGTAAAGAAG
>CATPAM010000311.1 GCA_955651735.1 Candidatus Acidiferrales bacterium
GTCCCATAACCTCCGGCCGCACCGTTCCCTGGGATGGCACAACCGATCGAAGATAGTGCTCCAAAGCTTTTTCCAATAAGAACCGGCGTGATTGCCCATTTTCCTTGGCGAGCTTGGAAAGCTCCGCATACAAGCGCGCGTCCATTTCCAAACCAATCTTTCTTGTCGTTGTTTTGGCCATAATGTCTTCCAACGTCGATTATGCCAGCCTTAGGCACATAAACCCAGAAGATTCTAGAATAATCTTCGTATTGCCGGAGGATGCTTCTAGGGTAGCCCAAATGTGAATAGCGCGGAGCCAGCGGCTACCGCGACGTACTCTTTTCCGTCGATGGCGTAGGCCATGGGCGACGAATACACCGAGGCGCCCGCTTGGAAGTGCCACAGCGGCTTGCCGGTCGCAGCGTCCAGCGCGATAAAGTTTCCTTCTGCATCGCCGGTGAAAACCAGTCCGCCAGCAGTCGAGAGCACTCCCGACCACGTCGGCGACGGATGCCTCCATTCCCATCTGATTTTTCCGGTGTCGGGATCGATGGCGCGGAGCGCGCCCCAAAACGGCGCGGCATCATCGTTGGGAAAATACGCGCTGGCGTAATACGCATGCCCGGCCTGATAAGGCTGTGCCGCGGTGCTGAAAATGTCGCACTGCTCGCGTGCGGTCACGTAGAACAGGCCGGTTTGCGGGTCGAAGGTGGGCGACATCCAGTTTGTCGCGCCGGCGGCACCCGGGCAGACGGGGCTGCCCTCTGGAGTTGGTGTCGCTTCCTTGTTGGCGATCGGGCGCCCCCCGCCGTCTTTGCTGCTGCTCCAGGTAACTCTGGCAAACGTGCTCGAGGAGAGTAATTTGCCGTTGCTGCGGTCGATCACGTAGAAGAAGCCGTTGCGATTGGCCTGAATCAGCACGTGCTTGCCGTCGCGCTCGATCAATACCGGCACTTGCGTGGCGTCGTAGTCGTGCTCGTCGTGCTTGGTGAATTGGAAATACCACTTCAGTTTGCCGGTGTCCACATCCAGGGCCAGGAGGGAATTGCTGTAGAGGTTATCGCCCGCGCGGCCTTCGCCGCGATTGGAAGGAGACGGATTCCCCGTTGTCCAGAACGTCGTGTTGGTTGCCGGATCATACGAGCCGGTGATCCACGCAGGGGCGCCCCCAATTTTCCACGACTCGCCTTCCCAGCTTTCGTGACCGGGTTCACCAGGACCAGGAATGGTGTAGAAGCGCCATTTGCGCTCGCCGGTATTTGCGTCGTACGCGTCGATGAATCCGCGAATGCCATACTCACCGCCGCTGACCCCGACTATGACCAGATTTTTAACCGCCAGCGGCGCCACAGTGATGCTGTAGCCCTGGGTGTAATCGAAAGTGGTCACATCCCACACAACGTTGCCGGTCTTGGCATCGAGCGCGATTACGTGCGAATCCAAGGTGCCCAAAAAAACCTTATCTCCGAGAATGGCCAGACCTCGATTGACGCGCCCGCAGCATGGCCGAATGCCCACTGGCAGCAAGCGCTGGTATTGCCAGATAGGCCTGCCCGTACGCGCGTCCAGCGCGAAAGCGCGATTGTCTTGGCCTGTGCCATACAACACGCCGTCGACAACAAGCGGCGTGGCCTCAAATTTTCCGCCGGCCATGGTCTGGTATGCCCACTTCGGCACCAGCGCGTGTGCGTTGGCCGTAGTGATCTGGTCGAGCGTGCTGAACCGGCGACCGGCATAGTCACCAGAATAGGTCATCCAATTCTGCGGCTCCTTCGCGGAATCGAGCAGCCGCTGCGGCGTCACCTGCGCCCGCGCAGGACAACACAACGAACTGCAAATCACCAGGGTCGCTGCAGTGCAAATCGCATGCTTCATCGCCAGCCTCGCGCGGATGTTCTCGTACCCAAAGATCCCAGGCACGCCCTAAA
This sequence comes from Candidatus Acidiferrales bacterium, assembly GCA_955651735.1. Classification (GTDB taxonomy): domain Bacteria; phylum Acidobacteriota; class Terriglobia; order Acidiferrales; family UBA7541; genus Acidiferrum. Next base: position 1,911 of record CATPAM010000311.1, read on the forward strand.
CTCCCTCAACCAGCACAATGTTCGTTTTCGCCGCCTTAAATCTGGCGGCCTTCATTTCCTTATATTCTTCGCAGTCATACCAGCGTTTCGCCTGCTCCATATTGGGAAATTCCAGCATCACGACGCGCGCTGGCTGCCGTCTCCTTCGACCACTTCGAATTGGCCTCCGCGCACGATGTACCGCCCGCCATACTTTGTCAGCGTCCCAGGCACGCGCTCCAGGTATTCCCGCATTCCCGCAGGGTTGTGAACATCCACATCGACAATAAAGTAGGCCGGCATTCTTGCCTCCAACTGCAAAGCGCACAGCTACTTGCTGCCACCCAGGCTCAGCAAGTACGCGACGATGTCCTGCAAATCTTTCTCGGGCAGCATTTTTTCGTCGTACTTCGGCATCAAGGACTCGCGGCTCTTGTCGAAAGATCGCAGCTTGTCTTTCTCAAAGAAATGAAGCTGCTCGTGGGTATCGAGCATTTGCAGCGTGAAATTGTCTTCGTTCAGGACCACTCCCGGGAATTTCTGTCCGCGGTCGTCGACCACCGTTACAGTCTCGTACTCCTGCGAGAACTCCTTCATGGCTTCCGTGATTCCTTGCGCGAGGCGCCGGCTGGGATTGCGCACGGAATCGACAATGTATTCAACCGACCGCGCTGAGCCCGTGGTCGTCAGGCCCGGACCAAGACGGCCGCCCTTGCCTTCAATCATGTGGCACGTGGCGCACGCCGCTGGGCCGGCGAACAGCTCTTTGCCGTGCGCGGCATTTCCCGCCGGCGGGACCGAGGTTTTTACTTGCACGCTGCGAATGTAGGAAATCACTTGCCAGATTTCCTCTTCGGTCATGCCAACGCCCTGCTGCGTCGCGCCATTCTGAGGCATGGCCGTGCCAGGAACTCCTTCGTTGATCGTACGAAACAAATCCGCATCGGAGTTTCCGTGCTTCTTCTGCGCGCGCGTCAGGTCCGGGCCGCGTCCTCCGCCACGGGCGCCAAGCCCATGGCAAAACGCGCAGTTGGCGCGAAATTCGAATTCCCCCAGCTTCGCGGCATTGGAATCATTGGCCAGCGGATTTTTGTCCTGCGCGCGCACGGGGCTTGCAGTAGGGGTAAAATGCACCACCGCAAGGACAGCGAGAAGTCCAGTACGCCGTTGGAGCCTACGTGAGAAGGCAATACCCATACATCCTCCTGCATCGGAGCACGCCGAAAATTTGTCCGCACTATACCACCGCGGGACGCAAATCGCTCCGCGCCCTACTTAATAAGGTTTGTACTCGCTTAGTTTTTTGCGGCAGCCACGGGGAGTGACTTGGTCTTGCGTTCCGACAGGTTTTCTCGCCTCATCTTATCGGTGCACTCGGCAATTTCGTCATCGATCTTCTTGATTTCCAAAGCAAGCTCAAGATCATGCGGATTTCGCGAATATTTCTTGAACAGCGAGTTTCTCTTGTCGCTTAAGTCTCCGCGTTTTTTCTTCCAAAGATCCTTGCCTGCCGATGTATCGTTGTCCATACAACCAGTGTGGACGCCTTTCGGCATTATTGATACAGATTAGTGTCGTTTGGTGCCCGCCCCGTCATTCGCGCCAGGGCACGTCGAGCCTCGGTTTCGAGTCCGCGCCCCGATTCCGTACTGCCGCATGCGAAGGGTTTGACTTGGGCCCGCCGCTGGCCTAGTATCCGCGGCAATACCGCAGGGCATGGCGAGGAATAGTGGATGAGCGATTGGGTGCACATACAGGCGGATTCCGGGGAACAGTTGATGCAATTGCATCACTTTTCGATAGTGAAGCAGCAGGCCGGCCGTAACGTGACGTTTGCGATCACCGTGAAGGAGTTTGCGGTGCCGCCTCCCGGGCAGCGCCTGCGGTTTTATGCGGAGGCGGACAAGGCCGTGAACCAGAAGACCGCTTCGTTTGTGCCCTGCGGATGGGGGCCTTCGATTTTTTCGGCGCTAGGAGATTGCGTGCGGCTGATCCGGCAGTTTCCGTACGAAGGCGAGGAGCGCGCGGCGCCGTGATCCTGCACTTCACAAAACGAACGTTGCAGCCAGGTGTCACCGTGCTGGCGATGGAAGGCAGCATTCACTGCGGACCGGAATGCGCGCGGCTGGAGCGAGAGGTGGACGGGATGATCGCGGCTCACGAAACGCGAGTGATCTTCGATATGGCCCGCGTCACCCATGCCGACAGCGCGGCCATAGGCTCGATCGTAAAGTGCTTGGCGAAGCTGAAGAGCGCAGGTGGCGCGCTGCGCATTGCCGCGGTGCAGCCCATGATTGACTATAGCCTGAAATTGGCGAAGATAGACAACCTGATCGAGATATTCCCCACCGTGGAGCTGGCCGCGAAGGCATTTTCCGCGCCGGAGACAAGTGCAGGTCAGCAAGCCTGACATACCGAAAACTGCAACTGGGCGACGCACGGTAAAGTAGCTCCCTTCACCGTCCGATCCCCGGGCGTTCCGGTTCGTCGCTTGGATCCGAAATCTCTAGATGTTCCGCATTTTCATTTGGACAGGAACAGACGAGGCCAACTCCGCTAGGCACGAAGCGGGAGAACTCGATGCTAAGGGACAACTACGCAAATGTGAACGGCGTTCGCCTGCACTATTTCACCAGCGGAACAGGCCCACTCATCTTATTTCTCCATGGTTTCCCGGAGTTCTGGTATGCCTGGAAGAATCAACTGGCCGACTTCGGCTGCGATCACCGCGCCGTCGCGCTCGACATGCGCGGCTTCAATCTCTCCGACAAGCCCAGCGACGTCGCTCAGTGTCGCCTCAACGTCTTGGTCGAGGACATTCGCGCGTTTGCCGCTCATCTCTCCCCCGACAAAAAATTCGCCCTCGTGGGTCACGACTGGGGTGGTTTTGTGGCCTGGGCCTTCGCCATTGCCCACCCGGAAGCGCTCGAAAAATTGGTGATCATCAACGCGCCGCATCCCGCCGTTTTCGCTCGCCTCTTAACTTCCGATCCCGCCCAGCAAAAGGCCAGCGAGTACATGGCACTGTTCCGCAGCGCTCAAGCCGAACAAATTCTCTCGGCCAACAACTTTGACGTCCTGGCCAACAAGGTCATGGTATTCGGCTCGCAAAATGGCCTGCCGCCAGAAGACAAGCCCGAATACATCAAAGCCTGGTCACAGCCCGGCGCGCTCACCGGCGGCCTCAACTACTATCGCGCCAATCGGCTCAGCACGTCGCCGCTTGCGAACGGCGCGAACGCTTCCTCATTCGTGGTCAATGTTCCCACCCTGGTCATCTGGGGCGAAAAGGATCCCGCCATGGTTCCGCAAAACCTCGATGGCCTCGCTGAGTTCGTTCCGCAACTAACCGTCAAACGCATCCTCGAAGCCTCCCACTGGCTCGTCCACAGACAATCGGCAGAGGTAACTGCCTACATTCGAGAGTTCGTCGGTTAGGGATTGCGGGAAGCTATATGAACATCTTGATCTTCGGAGCAACAGGCATGATAGGCCAGGGCGTTCTCAGGGAATGTCTCCTCGACCCCGACGTGCAGGTCGTCCAAACAGTCGCGCGAGCGCCCACCGGCCTGCAACACCCCAAGCTGCGCGAGATTGTCCGCTCGGACCTGCTGGACTATACCGAAATTGAAAGTGCTCTTCGCGGCTTCAACGCCTGCTTCTTCTGTCTCGGCGTGTCGTCAACCGGGATGTCGGAATCCGAGTACGAACGCGTGACCTACGCGGTCACGATGGCCGCAGCGCAAAATCTGTCTCGACTAAATCCAGGCATGACTTTCATTTACGTTTCTGGCGCGGGAACGGACAGCTCCGAAAAAGGGCGCATCATGTGGGCGCGCGTAAAGGGAAAAACCGAAAATGCGCTTCTGCGCCTTCCCTTCAAAACCGCCTGCATGTTTAGACCGGGAGCCATCCAGCCAGTGCACGGAGCGCGTTCCAAGACTCCCACCTATCGCGTCATCTACACTCTCGCCAAACCGGTGCTTCCCCTGCTTCTCCGTCTTTTTCCCCGCCACATCTTGACCACCGAAGAGCTCGGTCGCGCGATGCTCCTGGTAGCAAAGTCCGGCGCTCCCAAGACAATTCTCGAGAGTTCCGACATCAGGGACTGCCTGACATCGCGCGCCTCACCTCACTAGCTCAATTAGAGCGGAGAAGATAGAACTTTTGCACACCCGTGCACAGATTTTCACAACCGCAGCGTGAGATTTCGATTGACGACAAAAACTAGAAAAACTACCTTCATGCCAGACTGAACCGAGGGCGTAAATGCTTTGCGGCTCAGTTTATAGAGGGCGCAAGAAGCCTAACCGCTGATGCGCCCTCATTTTTTGCTCCGCGTAGATAGTCATTTGGACGGGCAGCTGAGCGCGCGGCGCCCCGCACGTGGTTTTACGACGGGGTTCCGACCCCGTGAGGTTCTATCCTGGGAGTGGACGACATATCCGTCCCTCCAGCAATCGCGGCCCGCTCCTCTGTTCCCACTCGCCTGACCCAGACGGCAAGGCGAAGTCCCTTACGTTGCTTCCATTCTTTCTTACGAAATGTGCACTATCGCACAGTATTCATGCTCACGAGGCTTGATACTGGGGTCTCGAAGCTTTTTGGAAGGAGCCTCATGTTCAAGATATCGAGTATCACGCTTTCAGTAGTTATGGCGCTAGGCGTATCGGCGCAAGCGCAGACCCAAACGCAAGTGCCGGCGGATTCCGGCAATCCAACACCGACGTACCGAATTAATGTAGTCAGCCGCACCACCCGGGCGGTCAGCTATAGACATCGCAGCGGGGCCACAAAGATCAATTTCCAAGGGACCGAGTTGATGCCTGGCGCGGCAGGCGAGGCCAAAGTCGAGAGCAAGCGCGGGGCGCTTGCAATCGACGTGGAATTTTCCGGACTAGACAAGCCCACCAGTTTTGGCGGCGAGTATCTGACCTATGTGTTGTGGGCCATTTCCCCGGAAGGCCGGCCCGTGAACATCGGCGAAGTTTTAGTGGGCGGTAACCACCGCAGCAAGCTGGACGTCACCACGGACCTGCAGGCTTTCGCGCTGATCGTCACCGCGGAGCCTTATTATGCAGTGCGCCGTCCCAGCAACGTCGTAGTGCTCGAGAACGCCATTCGCTCGGACACCGTCGGCGCTACCGAGGCCGTTGACGCCAAGTATGAATTGATCGATCGCGGCGGCTACATTCCCACCGGCTATAAGTTCGACCCGGTCGTCCTGAACGCCAAATTGCCGCTCGAGTTTTTTGAAGCGCGCAATGCTGTCCGCATAGCGCAATCTGCCGGCGCAGAAAGATACGCCGCAGCAAGCTACCAAAAGGCCGTTGGCCAGATGAACGAGGCCGATGCCGTCGCCACCAGCAAGCATGAAAACAAGAAATCGCTTGCTGCTTTGTCGCGCGAAGTCGTGCAGACCGCGGAAGACGCTCGTGAAATCGCCGTGAAGCATATCGACGAAGAACGCGCCGAATCCGAACGCGCCGCGGGAGCCGGACGTGAAGCCCACGCCAAAGCTCGCGCCAGTGAGGAATCACAACGCCGAGTCAACGCCGAAGCCGTCACTGCAGACGCCGTTCGCCAGCGCGATGAAGCGGACCGCAAGAACCTCAATGCGCAAGCCGCCGCTCAACAAGCCGCTGGTGCTCAGGCCGACGCCGAAAGAGACCGCAATGAAGCACGGCAAAAGCAACAGGCCGCTGAAGCGGATTCCGACCGGAATCGCGCCGCCGCAGCCTCCTCCGATGCGCAACTTCAGCAAGCCGTTCGCGACCGCGAAGAGCTTCGTGCGCGTCTCCTCCAGCAATTCAGCTTGATCCTGGAAACTCGTGACACCGCCCGCGGCCTGGTCGTCAATATGTCGGACGTGCTCTTTGACTCCGGCAAGTTCACCCTCCGTCCGTTGGCCCGCGAGAAGCTGGCCAAAATATCCGGCATCGTGCTCGCTTATCCGTCGCTCAGGCTGGCCGTCGAAGGCAACACCGATAGCGTCGGCACCGAAGCTTTCAATCAGCAGCTCTCGGAGCAGCGCGCTGCAGGCGTTCGCAGCTATCTAACCCAGCAAGGCGTCCCGGAATCTTCGACCACCGCCACGGGCTTCGGTAAGACTCGGCCCATCGCCTCCAACGATACCTCCGAAGGCCGTCAGCAAAATCGCCGCGTCGAGTTGGTTGTCTCCGGTGAGGTGATCGGTACCAAGATCATTTCCCTGAGCGTGCAACCCGTCGCTGAAGTGACATCACCTAAGTAATCGAACCGCAAAATGAGAGAGCCGGCTCCTTCGGGAGCCGGCTCTTTTCATATCTTTATTCGCTTGCGCGTGGACTCAGAGGCAGCCA
>CATPAM010000312.1 GCA_955651735.1 Candidatus Acidiferrales bacterium
ATCCAAATGTTCTCTCTCCATGAAATCTTCTTGCGTCTGAGTTTTGCGGCGCTGCTGGGCGCCGCGATCGGGGTCGAGCGCGACCTGCACCGGCGGCCCGCTGGGATTCGCACCAGCGCTTTTGTCTGCATGGGCTCGGCGCTGTTCACCATTCTTTCCTTCCAGTTGGCAAAAATGTCTGGCGACACGTCCGGCACGCGCATTGCCTCCAATCTTGTACAAGGAATCGGTTTCCTGGGCGCCGGGGCGATTCTTCGGGAGGCCGGCGGGCTGGTTGGCTTAACCACCGCGGCGACGATTTTCGTCGAGGCGGCCATCGGAATGGCGGTGGGCGGAGGACTTTACGCCGTTGGGGGATATGCGACGGGCTTGGTGCTGTTTGGCTTGGTAATCTTGGGTTGGATTGCACAGTGGTCGAACCTGAAAGTACGGATTATGGGTTTTCGGATTACAGGGAGCCATGCCGCAAACATCGCAGGGGAGGTGGAACGATTCCTTACGGAGCTGAAGATTAAGCCGCAACAGTTTCGCGTTTCCATGGTCGGGGTGAACTCGGTCGTGGAGTTTCAGGCGGAGGTCGGTCATCGTCAGCAGGAACAGATTGTGGAAAGGCTCAATCGCGTGGGGGTGGTGACGGAGATCACACCTATCGAGGGGCACCGCGAATGACGCCCAATACGTCCGCGAGGTCTGGAGTTCGGTCAGGCGCGGCGGTGCGCAAGCCGAAGGCTCTTGAGCGCGGTGCGCGGGTAACGGTGTTTGCGCCGGCTTCTCCGGGTAGCGAGGCGAAAGCGGTCGCTGGTGTGGCGGAGTTGAACCGGCTGGGATTTGCCGTAGAACTGCCCGTGGCGCGTCGGGCGGATGGTTATTTCGCTGGGAGCGCGGAGGCGCGGCGTACCGAGTTTGTGCAGCTGCTGGGCAACACAAAGGTCGATGGTCTTGTCGGTTTGCGCGGCGGCTACGGCTCGAATTATGTGTTGGATGCGAGTCTGGCATCGGCCGCGGGCGAGCCTAAGGCAGTCATAGGCTTCAGCGATTTGAGCTCACTGCAGATTTTCTTGTGGCAGCAATGTCGATGGGTGACGTTTTATGGGCCGATGGTGGCGGCAGGCCTTGCTGCGGGCGCGGGTGCAGCTAACGGCTACGATGAAGAATCGCTGCGCATGTCCATCAGCGAGTTAGCCGGTGGCTGGAAGATTCCGTTGCGCGGCGAAGCGCTCGTTGGCGGGGAAGCCGAGGGACGACTGGTTGGTGGGGCGATGACACTGGTGGAGGCGACTTTCGGCACGCCGTGGGAGCTGGACACCCGCGGGGCAATTCTGATTCTGGAGGATCGGGGGATGAAGCCGTACCAGGTGGACCGCGTCTTGATGCATTTCAAGCAGGCGGGGAAGCTGGATGGCGTGAAGGGAATTGTGCTGGGCGATTTTCCGGAGTGCGCACCGCCGGTGGCCGGCAGCCCAACAGTGCGTGACGTTTGCGCGCGAATTCTCGGACCGCTGGGCGTTCCAGTGGTGTTTGGCGCGCCGGTCGGCCACACCTTGCGGCCGATGCTAACCATTCCACTGGGCGTGAACGCACGCTTGCACGCGCAAGGCGATGGCAGCCTGGAAATTCTGGAGGCGGCGGTTACGCGATGAGAGGAGCGAAGCACGTACACGTGATTGGAATTGGCGGCTCGGCGATGGCGCCGCTGGCGGGAATGCTGCGCGAGCACGGGTTCCGCGTCACCGGCTCGGATACAGGCGTGTATCCGCCGGCTTCGACGCTGCTGGAGAACCTGGGAATTTCGTTTTACAACACGTTTGATGCGGCGCACCTGCAGCTGGCGCCGGATTTGGTGATCGTCGGAAACATCATCGCGCGTGGGAATCCGGAGCTGGAGGAAGTGCTGGACCGGAAGATTCCGTATCGCTCGCTGCCGGAGATTTTGGAGGAAGTGTTTTTGCCGGGGCGGCATTCGATGGTGGTCAGCGGCACGCACGGGAAGACGACGACGACGGCGATGCTGGCGTGGATTTTTCACAGCGCGGGACGGCGGCCGAATTTCTTGGTGGGCGGCGTGGCGGAGAACTTCGGAAAGAGTTATGGGCTTGGCGGGGGCCCGGAGTTCATTTTGGAGGGCGACGAGTACGAAACCGCGTTCTGGGATCGCGGGCCGAAATTTTTTCACTACCACCCGGATGACCTGATCATTACGTCGCTGGAATTCGATCACGCAGATATTTATGCCGATTTCGAGACGTATGAGCTGGCCTTCCAGCGGCTGGTGAACCTGGTACCGCGGACCGGGCGCGTGGTGATTTGGGGCGACACGGAAGATTCGGGTCCGGCCTTGCGGCGCGCGGCGAGCAAGGCGTTTTGTCCGGTGGAGACGTACGGGTTTTCAGAAGGCAACGATTGGGTGGCGGGTGATGTTGCGGTTGACGGCGAGAAGACGAGATTCCGCGTGCGGCATAAAGGCAAACCGTTTGGCGAATTCGCGCTGGCCGCCACGGGCCGCCACAATGTCCTCAACTCGCTGGCTGCCATTGCTGTTGCGCATGGGCGCGGCATCAGCGCCGATTCAATTGCCAAGGCGCTGGCAACGTTTCGCAGCGTGAAGCGTCGAATGGATGTGAAGGGCGAACACGGAGGCGTATTGATTGTAGACGATTTTGCGCATCACCCGACCGCGGTGCGCGCGACTATTGAGGCGGCGCGGAACCGCTGGCCGAAGCGGCGGTTGTGGGCGATCCTGGAGCCGCGATCGAATTCCATGCGGCGCAAAGTCTTTCAGGAGTCGCTTCCGAAGGCATTGGCGCTTGCCGATCGCGTAGTGCTCGGCGGCGTGTTTCGAGCACAGCAGCTTGGCGACGATAATCGCATGGATCCCGAATCGGTGGCCGCAAGCGTGCGGGATTTGGGTCGTGAAGCGCGCACCTTCGCTAGCTCTGATGCCATCGCGGAGTACCTGTCCAGCGAAGCGAAGCCCGGCGACCTTTTGTTGATTATGTCCAACGGCAGTTTCGACGGCTTGTGCGACAAGTTGGTGAAGAAGCTCGAGCGCAGTGTGCCCACCGAGGCGCCAGCCCGGTGATGTTCCTGCGGGCCCGGCGGTTTCCAGCAGTCCAAATCATCCTGCCTGCGTTTCTTCTCGCGCTCGTCACCAGCGGCGCGAGCGCCACGATTCGCTACACAGTTTCCGTTGAACACCCGGAGCGGCACACTTTTCACATCAGCATGGAGATTCCGGACGTGGCCGGGGAAGTAAGCGTCCAGATGCCGGCATGGAATGCGCTTTATCAGATTCGCGATTTCAGCGCGCACGTGCGACACGTGGAAGCGTTCGCGGGCGCGAATCAGGCGGCGCTGGAAAAGATGGATAAGCTGACCTGGCGAATCACGGGGAGCGGCACGATCACGGTTCGCTACTCGACATACTGGGACGAGCCTGGTCCGTTCGCAACACAGTTGAATGCGGAGCACGCCTTCATCAATCCGGCCATGATTCTCATGTACGTCTCTACGCGACGCGCCGAAAGTGTGGTGCTGGACATGCCGGATGTCCCGTTGGAATGGGAGGCCGCAGGAGCGTCGCTGAAACTTCTGGAACAGATGAGCCGGGCGCGCAATTTTGAGTTTGCTGCAACAGGTTACGACACATTTGTCGATGCTCCCATTGAGGCTGCAAAGTTCGAGGAATTTGAATTGCCGGGGATGAATCCACCGGTTTCCGTCGTAGTGCACGGCGACAAATGGAAGAAGAAAGAAGTTGAGGAGGAGTTGCGGCGGATTTGCGCGTATCAGCTGAAGCTGATGGAAGGGGCTCCTTACGAGCACTACACTTTCATCATCCACCTCGGGCAAGGGGCCGCAGGCGCGGGCGGAGGAATGGAACACGCCAATTCCTCGGCGATTTCGCTGCGGTCCGAGGAGGAGTTGGCGAATATCGCTGCTCATGAGTTCTTTCACCTCTGGAACGTGAAACGCATCCGGCCGGTGACGCTGGACGCGGCGGACTACACAAAAGAGCAGTACACGCGGGCGTTGTGGTTCGCGGAGGGAGTGACCAGCGCGTACGCGGCATATACGGTGGTGCGCTCGCAACTGTGGAGCAAAGACCAGTTCTATTTCGATCTGAGCCAGCAGATCAGCGGGCTCGAAGCCCGCCCGGCAAACCGCTGGCAAAGCGCGGAGGAGTCGAGCCTAGACACCTGGCTGGAGAAATATCCCTTGTACAACCGGCCTGACGAGAGCGTGTCGTACTACTCCAAGGGACAGGTTCTGGGCGTGCTGCTGGATATCTTGATTCGCGATCGCACGGAAAACGAGAAGAGCCTCGATGATGTGCTGCGCGCGATGAACCGTGAATTTGCAAAGCACAACAAGCCTTACCGGGACAGCCTGGATATTCGTTTGACGGCGGAGCAGGTTGCGGGCGGCTCCTTCGAGGACTTTTTTCGCAAATATGTGTCGCACGCGGAGCCGCTACCGTACTCGCAGATTTTTGCGCTCGCGGGCCTCGAGTTGCG
>CATPAM010000313.1 GCA_955651735.1 Candidatus Acidiferrales bacterium
CCTACCTCTGCCAGCAGCTTTCTGTCGACTCTCTCAGGTTTGCTCTTCTGTCCCGGGCTTCGTTGCTCCTCTTCTTGCGCCTTCCTGATTTCCTCGTCGTCGAACATGGTGCTCCGGCTATGCGCGTCGCAAGCCTATCCCGCCAGCGGCAGGCCGCGCACGTCCCAGTCCAGCGTGAAGAGCGCGTTGACTGTCGTGAGAATGGCGCGGCCGGAGGGCTGCAGCGCGAGCCCTACCAACCCCGAGCCGCTCAGCACCGTCTCCGCACGGCCCCCAGGCGTGAGGCGCACGATTCCGCGATGGCCGCCGTGTGATGCCGCGACGTAAAGATTCGAGTCGCGGTCAAACGCCAGACCTTGCGGACGCCCCAGCCCGCGATAAAACACGGAAACGTCGCCGCCCTGCGTGATGCGGTAAACGCGATCGTAGCTCGAGGTAGTTGGTCCGGTGACGTATAGGTCGCCGCTCGGATGAAACGCCAAATGATACGCGGCGAGCGATGGCTCCAGCGTGGCGAACACAAAAATCTCGCGGCTGGGACTGATTTTGAAAATGGTGCCGCTGCGGTCGCCGACGTAAAGATTTTCAGAATGATCAAACGCAATGCCGGTGGCGATGCCCATGCCCTCAACCCACTGCTCGGCGCGACCTTCTGGAGTAACGCGATGGATAGTGCCGTCGTGGCGGCAGGAAACGAAGAGATTGCCGGCGCGGTCAACCGCCAAGCCCGATGGATTGATCAGCGACGTGACGAACGGCTTGACGCTGTAGTTCGACGTGATTTTGTAAAGGGAAACAGGAACGCGCTGCCCTCGCGGCCCGCTGAAGGTCACATAAATATTTCCGTTAGCATCCACCGCCGGATTCGCCACCGGATGCAGATTGTCCGCGATCTGCACGGCGATGGAGACCGGATGCGGCTGGCTCTCGCTCTGCGCCGTGGCCACGCGCACCGTACCGCCGCTGGCGTTGTCCGGCACGCGCGCAATCAGCCGATTGTCCGTGGCCAGAACCAGGCTCGCCTCTGCCTCGCCGAAATGCACAATCGGCCGCGCGCCGCTGCGCGAAGCAAACCCGCTGCCGTGAATGACGATTTCGCCGCCGGGAATGGCTGCGGCGGGCGCGATTCTATCGATGCGGGGAAACCCGTTTTTTTCCGCCGTGGAGCCGAAGCCGAATTTCATACCAGATTAAAGTGTAGCGCGAGCCGCAGCAGGATTGCAGCGTAGATGCCCGCCATCCAATCATCGGCCATCACGCCCCAGCCGTGCTGCAGCTTTTCCAGCCGCCGCAGCGGAAACGGCTTCCAGATGTCGAACACGCGAAAAAGTATGAAGCCCATCAGCAGGTACTTCCAATTGACCAGGCTGAGCGTAAAAAAGATCGCGTAACCGGAGAAATCGAAATGCTCGCGAAGATGCGGCAGCGCGATGGGAATCAGCGGCAACAGCAGCGTCAGGTGCTGGCCGGCGACCTCATCGATCACGATGTACTGAGGATCCTTCTCGCCCGAGTACTCCACGACATGCGCGCTGCTCCAGACTCCTATGGCGCCAAGAATCAATAACAGCAGCAGCGCGCAAAGTAGCGGCAGCGCCAATGTGCTGTCGTGAATGTCGCTCCCCGGCACAAGAAAATGCCGGTCCGCGAACATCGCTTCGGAGAGCGGATGCTGCGAGAACCATCCCGTCACCGAGACCGGATGCAGGAAGAAAATGGCGCAGAGCACGATCGTGCCCACGCCCACCAGCGACCCATACGTCCCCGGCGACGGCCGCAGGTACCCGGTGCCCAGCGCCGTTGCGATAGCGTAGGCCAGCCGCGGCTTCTTCGGAGGTGGCGCAGGGTGGGGCGATGCGTCAGTGTTCGGCGTCATTGGGCTTGAGTGACTCGTCGCGCTCGTCGTCATCTTCGCTGAAAATGGGCTCGGAAACGACATATTTTTCGGTGGCCCAGTTCCCCAGGTCCTGCAACTTGCAGCGCTCGCTGCAGAAAGGAAATTCGGCGTGCACCTCGGAGTCGGTCGGCTTCTTGCAAATCGGACAGCGGTGTCGCATTCTCCGTTCTTCTCTTATGGTTTGGTTCCCCCCGGTGATAAAAAATATTTCACCACGGAGGGCACAGAGTTGGCAGAGACAAATCTCTCTGCAGCCGCCAGTATAGCTTAGCTGAGCACTCGGAGCGGCGCGCCGGTGGCGATGCGCGTCAATGTTTCTGCGGCCGGCACGGACGGAGTGAAAAAAGCATTTCGCGCCGCAGGCCTCGGCAGAATCGCCACCACTCGGCCGATTAAGTCATACGCGTCGGCCTTCGTGATTTCCACGCGCGCCACATCTCCGTTTGCGGCTGCCTCTCCGCTCGGCAACTCAACGTCGGTCAGGTACACCTTGCCGTCGATATCCGGCGCCATGCCTTCCAGGCGCGCTTCCCACACCAGAGGATTGTCCTTTGATGGACCTTCGACGAGCGCGGTCGCCGTGCGCCCCTTGAAAACTCGCAGCCTCTCGCGCGAAATTTTCTTTTGAATGGCCATCAAGCGATTGCGTCGCTCCGCGATCGTTTCCGCGTCTACCTTTTCGTCCAACGCGTAGCTGCTAGCGTTGTCCACGTCGGAATACTCAAAGACGCCCATCCAATCGATATTTGCAACGCGCACAAAATCGCAAAGCTCCTCGAAATCCGCTTCCGTCTCGCCAGGGAAGCCCACAATGAACGAAGTGCGCAGCGAAACTCCGGGAATAGTGGCGCGAATGCGCTCCAGCAGCTTCAGGAATGCGTCGCCGTGCGAGCCGCGCTTCATGCGCGCCAGCACGTTGCGGCTGGCGTGTTGCAGCGGCATGTCCATATATTTCGCAAGGCGCTGATAAGCCGCAAGGGTATCGAGCAATTTCTGCGTGATGCGATTGGGATACGCATACAAGAATCGCACCCACAGCAAATCTTCCACCTGCGCCAGCTTCGCAAGCAGTTGCGCGAGCCCGTCGCGCAAGCCGAAATCTTCGCCGTACGAAGTAGTGTCCTGCCCGATCAGCGTGATTTCCCGCGCCCCGGCCGCCGCTAGGTTTTCCGCCTCGCGCACCACGGACTCAAAGCGCCGGCTGCGGAATTTCCCCCGAAGCTGCGGAATAATGCAGAACGTGCAAGGGTGATCGCAACCCTCCCCGATTTTGATATAGGCGGCGTGCCGCGGCGTGGTCACAATGCGCGGTGTCAGGTCGTGATAGAGAAACGCCGAAGGCTGTGCGGGCAGCACGCGCAAATCACCTTCGACCGCCTCGAGAATGCGCTCGACTTCGCCGGTGCCCACCACGGCGTCCACTTCCGGCACCTGCTCCAGAATTTGCTCGCGAAATCGTTCGACCAGGCAGCCCGCGACGATCAGTTTCTTCGCCGCGCCAAATTTCTTGTGCTCCGCCATCTCCAGAATGGCATCCACCGATTCTTTTTGCGCCGGCTCGATGAAGCTGCACGTGTTCACCACCAGAATTTCGGCCTCATCCGCACGCGGCGTGAGCTCGTATCCTTCGCGCGCAAGAATCCCCATCATGACCTCGCTATCCACGAGGTTCTTCGGGCATCCCAGGCTCACAAATCCGACCTTGGTCATAAGCAATGTTTTTGCGGCTAAACGCAATCCTCGATTGTAGCACGCCAATGCCGAGCCAATCTGTAACGCCAGCATCTTGTTTATCCCTAAGGCCTCGAAGGGCTGGCGCGGTTCTTCGCGGTAACGCCTCTACTTGCTCGCATTTCCCGGGCCGCCCACCGCGTGCAACCGCGGCAATCGTTCCTGCAATGCCGGCAGCGGGGGAAAGGCGCCATGAGGTTCAGTCTGATACCAATAGGCCACGGAAAAATAGTTATCCGAGCGCACGTTCGCGTGCCCATGCTCGATGGTCACCCGCAGAGAAGTCGTGAACGTAATCGGCGAGTCTAAGTGGAAGCGATAGACCGATGACCGGCCGCCGGCGCGTTCTTCTCCCTTCAATGGTGCGCCAAATTGCGCGAAAGAAAATGCCCGGTCACCAAAGTCGAAAGCCCCTAGAAAATAATCCTCCGACCCCGTGCCGGTAATGGACGGCGTGCGCTCTCCATCAATAAAAAACATATCGTCGCCCTCGCCCCACCATCCGTCCTGGTTCTGCAACACCGACATCGTCACACCCACAAAGTGCCCGCGTCCTTTAGCCTCCATCCAGACATAGTTGTCTTCGCCGTTTACATTCTTCTTGTCTTCCACAATCTTGTCGCCGTTGGACTGCCACTGATTTGTCCAGCCATGATTCGGCGATGCCTGCCGGTATTGTGCGTGGAAATAGAGGAGACCTGCGGGCAACGGCTGCGCATACGCGCGATAGTCGATGTTGAAATAAAAGTTTGGCACGTCGTGCGAACCTTCGTTGGTCACCGTGATGCGCGCATGTTTCTGAAACGGCATGGGGAAAAAGGAATTCAACGCCCGGTTAGGCGCCACCGCGAGCGGGACCGATTCAAAGACAACGTAGTCGCCGAGGCCGAGGCCAAAAAAATCTCCCAGCGGGCTTTCCACGCTGGGCGTTGTTTCTTCATCCCAATACGTGCGTAGCACCAAAGCCTTCAGCGCCGGCCCGCCTTCCGCCCACATCGTCGTCCAGAAATGCGTGATCTCGCCCGGGCCGCGTTCGTCCATCAGCACCAGCGTTTCGCCCGGCGCGATGTGGCGGTAATCGGCATTGCCCCCGCTGCGGTCGTAACTGGAGGCGCGCTTCTGTACGTAGTCCTTCGCTTCGGGAAGCCCGGCGAGCCACTCACTCGCACTTTGAGCAAACGTTATGGCGGAAAATACGCAGCAAGCCAGGATCGCAAGCAGAGTTTTCACAGGCACCTCCCGAGTCGCCGCATTCTATCTCAGGAATGCTACGCGGAGTGAGGCGCACAGCCGAAGACCGTCGTGTCATCAGCATGCGCACAACGAAATAGCAGGCAAGCGCGGCCGTCAAGTGTTTTAGCGTGTGCCCGCTGATAACGCCACCCGACGCGAAGGCTTGTTTATCAAGCCCCTCGAGCCGTTTCGCCAAGGCACACAGCGCTACCACCGCGAACATGTCGTTTCCCCGCGTGTAACGAGAGCGCAAAAGCAGACACAGAGCCAGCAGTAGCGCTAGGGAACCGAACTGCACGAGCCCGTACAAGCGGAGGTCGTCGCACCCAGCCAAATCTGTCCAGCGCCACACTGCCAATTCCGGCGCCAACCAGTGGGACCAACGTCTGGCTCGCGAGAGCTGGAGCAACGCGCTCGCTAAGGACCGCTGCCAACAGCCCCATGAAGCCCATAGCCATTGGCAGGCGATCCCGCAATAACCGTGCGTCGTCTGGTGCCCAGTGATAATACGTGGAGCCGAAGGCAGTCTGCCGATGGCGTCGATGCCGGTCAGCCCCCAAACCGTCCATTTCCATTTCGGATTCATGGTGCCAGCACCGCCAATAATATCTCAATGCTGTCGCGGGGCTTCGCGAATTTGCTCCAGAAGATGGCGGAGGCGAAACGTGTCGCAAGGTGCGCCCCCGAAGCGCGCGCTGGCGTAAATGCTTGTGAACTCGCGCACCGCAGGCGCGATCCTTGGCGCCTGCACGCTCGCGGCGAATTCCAGGGGCGTCTCTGCAGGTCGCCGCGCGAAACCATGGCGCTCCAGCAGGCGCAGAAGTTCGGCATACAGCCGCGAGGCCAGCAACGGATTCGCTTTCGGCGATTCCGGCGCGTGCAGTTGCCAGTACAAGCG
>CATPAM010000314.1 GCA_955651735.1 Candidatus Acidiferrales bacterium
AACCCCGTCGATGATTTAGATGTGAAGGTTCTGCACTTCTACACTTTCTAGCTCCGTTTTTCGCTGGGCCTCAAGCAGGCGCTGCCCGACCCATGGCTGCAGGTTGCCGCGAAGTATCCCGTGGGCACCGTCGTCACCGGAAACGTGCGCAACATCGCGGAGTTCGGCGCGTTCGTCGAAATCGAAGATGGTTTCGATGGCCTGGTGCACGTCGGCGACGTCAGTTGGACCGGGCGCGTGAAGAATCCGCACGAAGTCTTCCGCAAGGGCGAGCCGGTCACCGCCAAGGTGCTGAAGATCGACCCGGAAAATCGCCGCGTCTCCCTGGGCATCAAGCAGGTCAACGACATCTGGGGCGATTGGTTCAAGACTCACAAAGTCGGACAACTCGTGAAGGGCAAAGTTTCGCGAATCGCCACCTTCGGCGCTTTCGTGGAACTCGGCGAGAACATCGAAGCGCTCTGCCACAACACCGAAATCGAGGATAAACGCCGGCGCGACGAAGGTGCATCCATGCATCGCACCTCCACCGGACCCCTGAAGAGTGCCGGACCTCTTGAGCCGGGCAAGGAATACGACTTCAAAATCATCAAGATCAGCCCGGAAACGCGCCGCATCGGCTTGAGCTATCGTGCCGCGGTCAAGCAGGTGGAGCGGCGGGAGATCGAACAGTACAAGTCGACGACGAAGTCCTCATCGACGGCGACCATCGGCGACGCCATCCAGTCCAAGCTTTCGGCACGCTAAGGGGTTCCAAACACCGAAGTCGGCCACAGGGACAAGCGGCATAATTTCATTTACCTGCGGGTCGTTTTAGTGATAGGAAGAGGGGCACATCGGGTGACGCTGCTCCTCTAAGCCGTTTGGCATCATGGGCCAAGGTGACCACGAAGCAACAGTGCGGCGATCCATTCTCAGGCTAGGCGACGAGGCGACGGGACGATGACCAAGCAACCCACACTGACCAAGGCTGACCTCATCGAAGAGGTCCTGCGCGTAACCGAACTGGCGCGCAAGGAATCGGAGACCATTGTCGAAACGATCTTTGACAGCATCATCGGCGCGCTGCAAAAAGGCGAAAAAATCGAGATTCGCGGCTTTGGCAGCTTCCGCACCCGCGAGCGCCGCGGCAGAGTAGGGCGCAACCCCAAGACAGGGGAAAAAGTGGAAGTGCCGGCAAAAAAGATTCCCTTCTTCAAGCCCAGCAAAGAGCTGAAAGATTTCGTGAACACCTCTGACGGCGAAGGCGCCTCCGTCTCCGCCCCCTCTTCGAGCTAACTGCGGACACAAGCTCTTGTCGTGGCGCCGGCATCTTGCCGGCGTTCCTTTTCAGCGCGCCGTCCTGCGGCCATTGCCCCGACAAAACTTGCGCTATATTCTGGAGCCGCAACATACGAGGCCAAGCGAGCTGATGGACTATCTCTGGACTCCCTGGCGCTACCAATACATGAAACAAGCAGCAAGCGGCACGCAGCCCGACTGCATTTTTTGCGATGCCGCTGCCCGTACCGACGATTCCGAAACGCTGCTTGTCCATCGCGGCGCAAAAGCCTTCATCATCCTCAATCGCTACCCGTACACCTCCGGCCACGTGATGATCGTTCCGTACGCTCACGTTGCGGACTTAAGCGCCGCCGATCCCGAGGCCCTCAGCGAAATGATGCGCCTCGCGCAACGCGTGGAAACAATCTTTAGCAAGAATTACAAACCAGACGGCATGAACCTGGGCATGAATCTTGGCCGCGCCGCAGGCGCCGGCGTTGCCGGCCACCTGCACCTGCACGTCCTACCCCGCTGGTTTGGCGATTCCAATTTCATGACCGTTACTGGCGAGACTCGCGTGCACCCCGAAGACTTGAAGACGACCTACCAACGCTTACGTGCCGCACTTTCCGCGTAGCGCGCGCAAGAGCCGCTGTCATCATGAGCCTATCCGACGAGGATAGGCGAAGGACCTCAACACGAACACCGCTACCAGGTTAAAATGGTGGACGCCTTCTCATTGCTATGAACCTCGAACTCACCGAAGAACAAAAGCTGCTGCAAAAGACCGTTCGCGAATTTGCCGAATCCGAAGTGAAGCCGCTCGCCAAAGAACTCGATGAGACGGGCCGCTTCCCTCGCGAAACGTTCAAGAAAGCCGCTGAGCTTGGCCTGACCGGGATTGCATTCCCCGAAGCCGAGGGCGGCGCCGGGTTCGATCACATCGCCTACAGCATCGTCATCGAAGAAATTTCCCGCTGCTGTGCCTCTACCGGCGTAATCCTCTCCGTGCAAAATTCGCTGTACTGCGACCCCCTCCATCGCTTTGGCACAGAAGAGCAAAAGAAAAAATTCCTCCTCCCCTTCGCCCGTGGAGAAAAAATCGGCTGCTACGCGCTCACCGAACCGCAAGCCGGTTCGAACGCCGCTGCGCTGCAAACCAAGGCCGTGAAAAAAGGCGACACGTACGTCCTCAACGGAACCAAAGCGTGGATCACCAACGGAGGCGCCGCCGACGCCGCTATCGTGTACGTGAACACCGATCCGGCCAAAGGCAAAAAAGGCATTACCGCGCTTGTCGTGGAAAAAGGCACGCCCGGCTTCAAAGTCGGCAAGGAAGAAAAAAAACTCGGCATCAACGCCACCGCCTGCTGCGAGCTGGTCTTCACCGATTGCGAAGTTCCCGCCGCCAACCGCATCGGCAACGAAGGCGAAGGCTACAGGGTCGCGCTCTCCACTCTCGATGGCGGCCGCATCGGCATTGCCGCGCAAGCTACCGGCATCGCGCAAGGCGCTTTCGAAGCGGCGCTCGCCTGGTCGCAGCAGCGCATGGCCTTCGGCCACCCGATCTCGCAATTTCAAGCCATCCAATTCATGCTCGCCGACATGTCCACCGAAATCGACGCCGCCCGCCTGCTCGTGCGCAAAGCCGCCTGGAAGCAAGACACGGGTGCGCGCTTCAGCATGGATGCCGCTATCGCAAAACTTTTCGCCAGCGAAATGGCCACGCGCGTCACCCACAAAGCCATCCAGATTCACGGCGGCTATGGCTACAGCCGCGAGTATCCCGTCGAGCGAGCTTATCGCGCCGCCCGCATCACGGAAATCTACGAAGGCACCAGCGAAATCCAGCGCCTAGTCATCTCCTCCTGGGTTTTGAAATCGTAGCGACGCCCTTTAGGGCGTCATCTTCTGGGCTTGCCAGTGCCCAGTTTCAAAGGAAGTGTAAGCACTTGCACGCCGTACTCGTCTTGTCTCACCGTGTCGCCCCTGTTAAGCTGACAACTGACCGCTACGGCTGGAGTCCAAGATGGCATCGAAGAAAAAACCAACCGACAGGCAGATTGCAAAAGAACTAGCCGCCATGGCCATGAAGCACCTGAAATCCTTACCGGAAGACGAACGCGAAGCTCGTATCGCCGAGTTTGGCCGCCGCGTTTCTAAATCTCGCGCTTCCCGCCCAGCGCGCGCCACCTCTTCCGAAACTTCTCGTACTCGTCCGACCCGGGTTCGTGCCCGAGCGCGGTAACCGCCCACAAAAAGCTTTCCTCGTCGCAATTTCGTATCGCTTTTAACATGAACTGTCGCAAATCAGCTTCCTGCTGCTTCACAGTTTTGTGTTTTCTCTCCGCTCGCATCACCTCCCGGATCTCTTTTTCGTCGGACATCGCCGTAACTCCTGATTTGCTACCGCAGACTATCAGATACCAGGTTCTCTGGTCACGTACGTAACCGATGTGGCTATCTTAGATCGGCTCCTCCTTTGGCGCTCCGGCGCTCCTAAAGGCTGGTATCCGCCTCCCGCTCCAGTTGACGTCCCGCGCAATTCTAAGCAACATCTTCCTCGCAGAATTCGCCCGCAATCCTTCCCGCTCATGGAGCCATCATGTCTCAATTTCCCAGCTTCGATCTCTCCGGCCGAGTCTCCCTCGTCACCGGAGCTGCCCGCGGACTCGGCCGCGCCATCTCTCTCGCCTTGGCCAACGCCGGTTCCGACCTCGCCCTCGGCTTGCGCGACGTCAACGGCGCGTCCGGCCTCGTCCG
>CATPAM010000315.1 GCA_955651735.1 Candidatus Acidiferrales bacterium
CCTACCAATACAAGGCATGTAACATTGTTACAGGAGCTTTGGAGAAAACCCTGAAGAACCAGACGGACTTTTCGGTAGGCACAGTGATTAGAAAACGTCGTCGGCCCCTTCATCGAATTGTGAGTTGGGCTTAGCCGACATCCATGATAAGTCTTTGTCAAGAGGGCAAAAGCTCTCCTGACGCGCTCAGGAGGAGCGCGGGAAACAGATTCTTCGGTCTCTTCAACTCGCGGGTGTGCCTCTCGGCGGCGGTTCCTGCGGTGAGCAGAACCAGACACGGACGAGTGGTTTCAATTCTCTAACGACGGCGTATCACACTTGTTCATTTCTTGGTGGCAGTTCTGGTGGCACTTCGATTGGCGATTTCTGGCAGAATCTGGCGCACCTAGACTCTTCACGATTCGCTTAGCTGATTGAAACGGCGAGTCTTGACGATTTCAGGCAGATGGCGGCATCAGGGCCGGAACGGCTTAAAAGGCCGCTGCTCTACCACTGAGCTACGCCCCTAACTTGTTCAATTCACTGGCAGTTGGCGGTAACCCTCGACCTCCCCGGTTGCTCGGGGCCAGTTTTAGGGCCAGTGCGGATTCGAGCATTGCTACCTGTCGGCTTTTGCTCCAACAGCGCCACAATGTCCTGAAGTCCGGTCGGAGCCAGATGCGCATATCTCTTCGTCATCATCAAGCTCTTGTGACAAGAAACTCTGCGATGTCTTCGAGTTTGGCGCCCTTCTGTCGGAGGCGGCTCGCAGCTGTGTGCCGCAGATCATGCCAGCGAAACCCCTCAATCTTAGCATCCTTCAGCGCTCTCTCAAACCAAGTGCGTGGGCCCCGTAGCACCTCGCCGGTACTCTTCGCTCGAAAGACGCGTTTCCATTTCCGAGCCCTTTAGCATCATGGCCTGGAAGTTATGGATCTGTGTGACGCCGGTATCGATCAACCTTCCCATGCCACCCAGGTACGATTGCAGGCTCTCTCCCGGTAGTCCGAGGATCATGTCCGAGCCGGAGCGCATCCCGCGGCCGCGGAGGTGTACCTGCAATTGCCCATAGGCTTCCAGCTTGATGTTCTGTCGCTTCACGTTGCGCAGTACGTTCTCATCCATCGACTGTACCGCCTAGTAGAGCACCAGAGCGCTAGTCTGCTCTAGCGACTTGATAATGCGCTTGGGCCGGTTGCCGCTGCTTTCCCACTGAGCTATTCCACTTCAGTCACGATTCTCCACCGCGCGCATGGTGTCACCGCGTGTCCCGCCAGATGCGCAATCCAAGGTAGTAGGTTGTGCATAGGCCGCTGCAGGCGGCTGGAGGAGCGGCCAACAAGAGCGGTCGCGGGCGTGCTGTGCTACTAATCTTCGAGGGTTGGCAGCGTCTTCAGTACTTCCGATGCATTGGGCCGGTTTGTCGCGACGTCGTCTTTGCGGATTCTTCCGTCGCGGAAGATGAGCACACGTTTGGCGAATTGTGCGATGTCATGCTCGTGCGTAACCAGCACAATCGTCAGGCCCTTATCATTCAATTTCTGGAATATATCCATGATCTCGACAGACGTGCGGCTATCGAGGTTCCCGGTCGGCTCGTCGGCCAGTAAGATCGATGGCCGATTTACCAGAGCCCGTGCCACTGCGACGCGTTGCTGCTGTCCTCCGGACATCTGCGAAGGAAAATGATGCGCGCGATCCGCCAGCCCAACCATCGCCAGCGCCTCGGAGGCCCGCCGGGCGCGTTCGCTATTGTCAATTTTTGTGTACAGCGTCGGCAGCTCCGTGTTTTCCAGCGCCGTGGTGCGCGCCAGCAAATTGAATCCTTGAAACACGAACCCGATCTTCTGATTGCGAATCAGCGCCAGCGCCTTCTTGTCGTGCCGCGAAACGTCCGTGCCCTCCAGCAGATAGCGCCCGGCGCTCGGCTTATCCAGGCATCCCAGAATATTCATGAACGTCGACTTGCCGCTGCCGCTCGCGCCCATGATGGCCACAAACTCGCCGCGCGCAATTTCCACGCTCACACCGCGCAGTGCGTGCACTCGCGTCTCGCCCAATTCGTAGTACTTGTGAACGTCTTCGATCTGGATGACGCACGTTTCAGCAGGAATTGGCGTTTCTTCGACTGGCTTCACGGCAGGAGTCAAGTTCATGTCCAAGTTGTGCCTTGCGCGCCGATCGCTAACGCCGGAGCGCGCCGGGGCCCTGCGCTTTTGGCGCCACGGACCGGATCACCACATCGTCTCCCGGCTTCAGCTCGCCTTTAAGAACGGAACGCACTTCCGTGTATGCATGGTCTGTGATTCCAATGGAGATCTTGACCGGCTCCAGCGTGTTATCGAGATGGAGTTTCCACACCACCGCGCTGTCTGCTTTCGGTGCCCGAGGAGCGCCCTGATTTCCCGGAGCGGCCTGCGTCGCGTTCGCGGCTCCGGCAGTGTCGACGACGCTACGCTCGCCCCCCTCGATCCCGTATTGCTTGTAAATCTCAAGAATCTGTTCCGGCGCCATAGGAGGCTTGTAACGCAGAGCGGTGTTCGGCACCTTTACCACGTTCTGCACCGTATTCACCGGAATAGTGACGTATGCCGTCATTCCTGGGAAAAGCTTCAGGTCCGGATTCGCGAATTCAATGATGGTGTCGTAGGTCACCACGCTTTGCACCATGGTCGCGTTCATGCGCACCTGGTTGACCACTCCCCGAAACGTGTCCTTTGGAAAAGCGTCCACTTTGAACGTCACTGGCTTCCCCACTTTGATATTGCCCACGTCGGACTCGTCCGTTTTCGTGTACACCCACATTTTTGTGAGGTCCTGCGCAATCGTGAAAATCGTCGGCGCTTGCAAGGATGCCGCGACGGTCTGCCCCACATCCACATTGCGCGCCACTACCGTGCCATCGATCGGCGAGCGAATCACTGTGTAGTTTAGATTGGTCTGCGCCACGGTAACCGCCGCGGCCTTTTGCGTGACCTGCGCTTCCGCCTGAGTCACGTTGGCGACCGCTCCATTCACCGCCGCGTTCGCGGAGTCAAAATTTGCCTTCGCCAGGTCCAATTGCTGCTGGCTCATGACGCCATCGTTGAAGAGAGCAACGGTGCGGTCGTAGTCCGCTTTGGTTTGCACCGCGCCGGCTCTGGCCTTTTCCAGGTTCGCCTGGGCCGCCACCAGATTGGCCTTGGCATTTTCCAGATCCGCGGTTGCTTGCAGCAGCGCCCCGTGGAACAAAGCTGGATCGATAAGCGCTACGACATCGCTCTTATGAACTCGAGAGTTGAAATCGACGTTGAGCTTCGCGATCGTTCCCGATACCTGGGAGCCAACCTGCACCATAATGACGGCATTAATCGTTCCGGTAGCCTCTACGACGTCGTCGATGTCGCCTCGTTCCACTTTCGCGGTAAAATGCTGTACCGCGCCGCCGCGATTCAGGCCAAATGCGGCGAACAGGGCAATCACCGCTGCCAAGCCAGCCAGAATCAGCCATTTATTTCTTGTCTTCATTCAGTTTTCGGGAGCATAGGCACGATGCTCATTCGTATCGCAAGGCCTCGATAGGGTCGAGCAGCGACGCTTTGCGTGCCGGGTAATATCCGAAAAAGACGCCCACTGCGATCGCGAAGAACGCCGCCACCGCGACGGATTCAAGCGACATCTCCGTCTGCCAGTGCAGCGTCTGCCCCACCAGGTACGATCCCAGGATTCCAAAGAGCACTCCAGCGGCGCCGCCAACCAGACTGAGCATGATCGCTTCGCCCAGGAACTGAAGCTGGATGGCTTCTTCCGTGGCGCCCACCGCCACGCGGACTCCAATCTCGCGTGTGCGCTCCGTAACGGAAACCAGCATCACGTTCATGATTCCGATCCCTCCAACGACCAGGGAAACGGAGGCAATCGCAATTAGAAGAACCGTCAACGTCTTGCTGGCATCGAGCTGCGCCTGAATGATGTCTTCGGGATTGCGAATATTGAAATCGTCTTCCTCTTCCGGGCGCAGATGATGGCGATCGCGGAGCACTGCCGTCGCCTCCTGCCCCGCCATCTTCACTGCGTCCTGCGAAACCGCGGAGCACAGAATGTCGTCAAGCCACGTAATTCCTTTCAGCTTCTTCTGCGCCATGGTGTAAGGCAGGATTATAGTGTCGTCCTGGTCACGACCATCCAGGGATAACCCTTTGGGATGAAGCGTGGCCACCACCTTGCACGGCAGATTATTGACGCGAATCACTCTCCCGATGGGATCCTCCACGCCAAAAAGCTGTTCGCGCACCGTGCGCCCAATCGCGCAAACGTCGGCCGCGCGGTCCACGTCGTCTTGCGAGAAGATCGCGCCCTGATCCACGTACCAGCGCTTTATGTCGAAGTACTCGGGCGTGACACCGCGGTAAGAAGTATGCCAATTCTGATTGCCGTACACGACTTGCACGGGATCGTCCACATTGGGCGAAACACTCTTGATCAGCGAAACCTGGTTCTTGATCGCGATCGCATCCGCCATGACCAGCGTCTTCGTGTCGTGCGTCCCTGTGCGAACGCCATTAACGGCGCGTCCTCCCGCCTCAACCCACACAAAGTTGTCGCCAAGGTTATTTAGCTGCTGCTCGACGCGCGCCTGGCCGGCTTTGCCGATAGACACCACACAGATCACCGCGGCAATGCCGATGGTGATGCCCAGGACTGTCAAGACGCTGCGCATCTTGTTGCGCAGCAGCGCCACTAGGGCGGATCGCAGCAAAGCTGTGCGATTCACGAATTTCTTCTCCCTCACGCTATTCTTGCCGACCAGACCTAAATGCTGGATAAACGCCTGCGCGGCAGAAAATCTCAGGACGCTTCAACCGGAAGTGACCGCGGACGCTTGCGCTTCCACTCATAATCCTTGCGCAGGCGAGATTGGTGCTTCTTCACCTGCACCTCAAGCTCCGTAAATGCCTCCTTGCAGGCAGCCCGTACGTTGTCGCCAATTCCCGTGGCGTGCAGCGTGCCAGTGGGCAAGGAAAGATTCAGGGAAAACGAGTGCTCCTGGTTGTGCGGATTCTTTGAGAAAACTCCGTGGAGCTGCACCAGATCGGGCTCATAGCTTTTGAGCAACTTCGACAGTTTCACGACATGGCGTTCGTTTTGCTTTTCGACGGCTTCGTGCGCATCCACATGCTTGTAACTGATGGAAAGTTTCATGTATGCACCTGTAGGAGTGTTTGCTGGAGGGGACAACGGCGACGCAGATAGTCTTTCCGCACCGCATTGCAAGCAAAGCATAGCAACTCGCGCTCCCCGCGGCAATCGGGTGAATCACGGTGGCCGTGCGTTGACTTCGCTGTGCGTTGACACGTTGCCACTCGGGCTTCTACTCTGCACTCCAGCCATGGCAAAGATTCGCATTGGGCCAGCGGGGTGGTCGTATTCGGATTGGGCCGGATACGTTTACCCGGTGCCGCGGCCCAAGGGATTTCACGAAGCAACGTACCTGGCGCAGTTCTTTGACACCATCGAGATCAACACTTCTTTCTACCAACCCTTGAACCCGGAGCACGCCAGACAGTGGCTCGATCGCGTCTCCGCCAATCCGCGTTTTGTGTTCACCGCAAAACTGTGGCAGAAATTCACCCATGACCTAAGTGCCACAGCCGAGGATGAAACCGCGGTGCGCGCCGGCTTCGACGTATTGCACAAGGCCGGCAAGCTCGGAGCGGTATTGCTGCAGTTCCCTTTCGCGTTTCACCACACCGCGGAAACGACCGCGTATCTGGGTACGGTTCTGAAACGCTTCGCCGACTACCCGCTGGCGGTGGAGGTGCGCCATGCGACCTGGAACGATCCCGAGGTTTTCGCGCTCCTGCGCGAGCATTGCGCGGCATTCTGCAACATCGATCAGCCCGTCATCGGCCGCTCGCTTGAGCCTTCGGAGCAAATCACTTCCCCGATCGGCTACGTCCGTTTGCACGGGCGCCGCTACGACACCTGGTTCAGCGACAACCCGGACGTTCCGCCGCACGAGCGTTACAACTATCTTTACTCCGCTGCAGAGCTCACGCCCTGGGCCGATCGCATCAAAGCTGTCGCGGAACAAACGCGCAACACTTTTGTCATCACCAACAACCACTACCTCGGCAAAGCCGTAGTCAACGCGCTAGAACTCATCAGTATGCTCAAATCCAGCAAGGTGCAAGTGCCCGACCCGCTCCGCCTCCGCTACCCCGAACTCGAAGCCATCGCCAGTAACCCGCCGCAATCTTCCACGCTGTATCCGCTGGGAAGCAACGAGTGACAAGCGGCGAATAGGGGTACCCCCGGGGTACCCCCCTATTTTTTGCAAGTGCGGATTCTAAAGAACTTAGCATAGGGGGTATCCATAAGCCGATTCTCAAGGAGTTACAAGGCCTCTTTGTCGCGAAAAACGTCATCAGAGCAGAGGGTGGTAGCCCTTTTGTGAATCCCCCGGTTTGAGCCAATCGGATTCAAAGGTCGGGTTGGATGGAGACGTATATGGGACCGGCACCGAGGGTGCCGACCAGGAACCAGGTGAAGCGGCCGGCACGATTGATGTGAGGAATTTGAGGTGCTCGCC
>CATPAM010000316.1 GCA_955651735.1 Candidatus Acidiferrales bacterium
ATCCACCACAGGGTGGGAATGCGTAGGATGGTCCACATCGAGCTGCGGGACAGCGCAGCGGGATGAATTTCGCTGGCGCCGCGCTCAGGTTCAGGCAGCAGCAGTAATAGGGGAACCAGGAGCAGCGCGGGCGCGGCGGCCAGGACCATCGCGGCGCGCCAGCCATAAGCCTGGGCCAGAGGTCCGCTGAAGAAGAAACTGAGCGCACCGCCGACCGGCACCCCCAACATGAAAAGTGCGAGGACGCGAGAACGCTTGTCCGGCGGGAAGAGGTCACCAAGCCAACTGGTTGCCGCGGGAGCGCAGCCCGCTTCACCGACGCCGACGCCGACACGTGAGAACAGCAGCATGGTGAAGCTGCCGGCGAAGGCGGCGGACGCGGTCAGTGAAGACCAGATGACGACGGCTGCAGCGAGGAGCTTCTTGCGACTGGCGGAATCGGCAATGCGGCCGAGGGGCAGGCCGACCAGCGCGTAAATCCAGATGAAAACACTGCCGAGGAGGCCGATCTGCGTGTCGGTGAGATGGAACTCTTTGCGGATGGGCTCGGTGAGAGCGCCGGGAACGTGGCGGTCGTAGAAATTCAGCGCGTTGATCGCGAAGAGAACGAGGGCGGAGAAGAGCAAGCGAGTCGAGCTGGATTTTTGGGTCACGTGCGCATGCTAGCAGAGGAGGAAGTTGCGAGTCGACAACGGATGGCGGGACGCGGAACAGAGAAAGGTCTGTAGAGACAGCACTGCCCGCCCGATCGGTGCCGGGCGGGCAATGCATCCGCAGTTTTCGGATTAGCTGGGCTGGCCGGCGGCCTTGGCCATCTGCTTGGACCACTCTTCGGAGCGGCGCTGCATCTCTTCCGGAGCAACGTCCTCGATGTGCGTGGCTACGCCCCACTGATGCCCGAAGGGGTCGGTGAACTTGCCGTAGCGGTCTCCCCAAAACATGTTACTGGGCGGCATGTCCGCGCGGGCACCGGCTTTTACGGCGCGATTGAACGCTGTGTCCACGTCTTGGGTGTAGACGAATAGAGATGATGAGTGAAGCGCGGATGGATTGGGCGCGACGGACATTCCGGGGTATTCATCGCCGATCATGAAGCGCGAATCGCCGATCTGTAGCTCGGCATGCATTACTTTGCCGCCGGGACCGGCCATGCGCATGATTTCCTTGGCGCCGAGAGCTTCCTTGTAGAAGTCGATGGCGCGGGCGGCATCACGGCAAGTGAGCTGCGGGGTGATGGAATGGTAGCCTTCGGGAATGGAACGAACGTTTGCTGACATTAGAAACCTCCAGGGAGCTTGAACGTGCGCGCACAGTTGGTTGGGAGAAGCTCGTGCGCGTAATGGGGTAGATAACCTCGGTGCGTGTGGGAAGTCAAGGGCTTTACTCTATGGCTTCGCGGAGGCGGGCCGCAGCACATAACCCTTGTGGATGCAATTGCCTACAATAGAGGGTTATGTTGGTTGACGCGACGGATTGACGGACCGAACATATCTGGAAATTCTGCGGCGGGAGACTTCATTATGCGCTACGAATTCCTGGTGGAGACCTACGAAACCGAACGCGTGAAAGTTGTCAGCGTTTGGAGCGAGTTTCGCGATGAGGATTTGCCGGTGCGTCCGCGAGCGGATGACGCGCGCGGACGTAGCGTGCGGGAGCAGATGGTGCACCAATGCGTGAGCGAGGATTCGTGGTTTCGCACCATGCTGGGAATCGAAGTGGGCGCGCCGCCGCTGCCGGGGCAGGAGACGCGGCTGGAATTTATCAAGCGCTATGCGGAAGACAGCGCGAAGCGGCTGCAGGCGCTGCGGGGAAAGCCGGAAAATTGGTTTGAGGAAGAAACGAAATTTTTTGATGTGGCGCGCTCGCGGGCCTGGGTGCTAACCCGGCGGCTGACACATACATCGCATCATCGCGGCCAGCAGATGGCCATGCTGCGCATGCTGCGACGCGATTTGCACAGCAATTATGGACCGACGGCGGACACCGGCGGCTTGATGCAGAATCACGCGCCGACGATTTATGCATACGACGGATTGGATGCGCTGCTGAAGGGCGAGGCAAGCGGCGGCGCGAAGAGGCCGTTGCCCGGGGCGAAGGGCGCAGCCGTGACGGAGCGGCCAGGACCCGGTTAGTTGGCCAGCGCTCGCATAGACCGCAAAAGCGGCGCCCAACCGCTGCACTCCGAAAAATGCGTGCTCCGGAAATTTGATCAGTTTCGGTACAGACCCGGGAATTGCTTTTTCAGGTGCTCTAGTTTGGGGAGATCGTTGTAGACGATGTAGGGTTGGTCGGTGTGGGTCTGCAAGTAGTCCTGATGATAGTCCTCGGCACGAAAAAAGGCCTTGAAGGGCACAACCTCGGTGACAATTTTGCGGGGATAGACCTTGGCGGAATCGAGCTGCTCGATGTAAGCGGCGGCGATGCGCTGCTGTTCGTCGTTGGAATAGAAAATGGCGGAGCGATATTGCGTGCCGTCGTCTGGGCCTTGGCGATTGAACTGCGTGGGATCGTGCGCAACAGAGAAAAAGATCATCAGGATCTGACCGTAGGAAATTTGCGAGGGATCAAAGGTGATGCTGACGGACTCCGCATGGCCGGAGAGGCCGCTGCTGACCATCTCGTAGCTGGGTGAATTGATGTGGCCGCCGGAGTAGCCCGCGGTCACGGAGCGGACGCCTTTGAGGTGCTCGAACACGGCTTGCACGCCCCAGAAACAGCCGCCGGCGAGAACCGCAGTCTGCTGTGACTTCCTGGTGGCGAGCGCAGCATCGACGACCGGCTTTGGGAATGGGTAATGTGGCTCGGTGGCGGGTCGGGCGCCGATCAAGCGCACAGCATTCCACGCGAAAAAGGCGGTGATGACGGCGATGGCTAAGGTGCGTCCGATGGTAGGACTGCGCACGGTTTCGCTCCAGTTGGATCAGAAGCGAAGCGGGGCACGCCTGCCTGCGCAGGCCGAGGCGCACCCCCACAACGCTGCTATTGAAGTATACGCTGGTGCCGCTGCGTTGGATGATGGCGCTATTGGGGCTTGCTGATTACACCGCAAGCGATGCGCGGAGGGGCGGCGCTCGAAGTTCCGCCAGCGACGGCGTGAATGACGATAGCGGTCCCGCCGTTGCTGAAGACAGAATGCTCGTCAGTGCCGAGAGTGACATGGGGAGCGACTACCGTCGCATGGCCAGTTCCGTCGGCAGCCACGATCAGGGAAAAGTCCGGAATGTCTCCGGCGGGCATACCCATGTGATCGGCGTGGCCGGAGGCGCCGTTGAAGTGCGGGCCCGCGGACTTGAAGTCAGGTGCCTCGCACTTGGGGTTCTGATGGATGTGCAGAGAATGCTCGCCCGGCGGCAAGCCT
Source organism: Candidatus Acidiferrales bacterium (assembly GCA_955651735.1). Lineage (GTDB taxonomy): Bacteria > Acidobacteriota > Terriglobia > Acidiferrales > UBA7541 > Acidiferrum. The sequence goes on from CATPAM010000316.1 coordinate 3,359, forward strand.
TTGACGTCCAGCTTGATTCTCACGCCATGCGCGGCTTGGCTGAGCACGGCGGTGGCGATGTTTTGACCCTGGGCGTCTTTGATTTCCACGGTGACAGGTTTGGAAGGGGCCGCGCTGCGGGCTTGCACGGCGGCAATGCCGCCGGCGAGAACCACTACGCACAAAACACTGGCAATCGTTTTCATCGTTCCTCGCTTTAGTTGTGGGTCGAATGATCCCGCAGTCGCAGGACGGACAATCACTATTCCACCCTAGCGAAGTAAGACGAATTCTGAAACACGCTGTAGCCAGTCGGATACTGGGGCGAAGAGTAGAAAAGGGCGGGGAGATAAGGCATGCTAGGGAGCCCAACCAACCTGAGGGAGACGATCATGCCTTCGCGAATTCAAGTTTGCATTTGCCTGGCGCTGCTTTTCTGCGCACCCACCATCATCGCCGCACAGGTGACGCATGGAAAAAAGCCGCAGTTGCCTCCGCCCTACGCGACGAAATCGTCGGCGAACTCGCCCAGCGAGGTGAAGCCTGCGGCAGGATTCCTGCCTATCGTTCCGGCGGGATTCAAAATAAATGTCTTTGCGACCGGATTCAAAAGGCCCCGCTGGCTAATTGTCGCGCCGAATGGGGATATTTTCCTGGCGGACATGGGCTCAGGTGAGATCGTCATATTGCGCGACCCGCAAAACACCGGCGGGGTACAGGCGCGGGAGAATTTCGTGGTCGGTTTGACCCGGCCATTCGGGATCGCGTTCCACGATGACTACGTTTACGTCGGGGAAATGAGGGAACTGGTGCGCTTCAAGTACGATCCCAAGACGTCCAAGCGACTCGGCGAAGCCGAACATCTGATGTATTTGCCGGGCGGCGGGCACGACACGCGATCGGTGGTTTTCTCGAAGGACGGCAAGCACGTGTTTGTCGGCGTGGGATCGGAGTCGAATGTGAGTCCGGGAGAGGCGCCGATTCGCGCGGCGGTAACCATTTGCGATCCTGACGGCAAGAATGCGAGACAGTTCGCGACCGGACTGCGTAATCCGGTGGGTTTGGCGCTGGAGCCGGTGACGGGTAAGGTGTGGGCGTCGGTGAATGAACGGGATGAACTGGGAGACGACTTGCCGCCGGATTATTTCACGTCGTTGAAGGACGGCGGCTTCTACGGTTGGCCGTACAGCTACATTGGCGACAGCGTCGACGCTCGCGTGAAGCCGCAGCGCCCGGACCTGGTGGCGAAGGCCATCGTGCCGGATGTGTTGCTGGGATCGCACGTGGCGCCGCTGCAGTTTGCGTTCTACACCGGAACGCAATTTCCAGAAAGCTACCGAGGCGGTGCATTCGTGGCGGAACACGGATCCTGGAACCGCTCCACGCGGGCGGGATACCAAATCGCATTCGTGGCCTTCAACAACGGGCAGCCTTCGGCCGATCCAGTGCCGTTTATGACTGGACTTGTGCCTGATCCGTCGTCGGGCACGGCGTACGGACGCCCGGTCGGCGTGACCGTCGCGCCGGATGGCTCGCTGTTGGTGTCTGATGATGGCGCCAACGTGATTTACCGCATTGCGGTCGCGCACTAGGGTCCAGCAATTTGGGCGCGCTCCGAAGGGCGCTTGCAGGGCCATAACTTTGCCTTGCCCGGACGAAAAAGACGGCGTGAATCGGTTCCGAGAGGGACCTCTAGCCAAGATACGGCGAGATTTCTTGTAGTCAAGCCATTTAGTTAACTTAAGAGGTAAAATAGTGCGGCGAAAATTCCCGATTTGGGAATTCTTGCGTGGTGCTGTGTGCGATTAACGGGCGAGCGGGCGTTCAGCTCGGCTTCCAGTTGGGGTGCGCTGTGAACAGGCCGTCGACGAAGCCGATCTGGTAGCAGACGAAGAGGCCGAAGGCCAGACTCAAGATTCCGGAGCCGGTGACCAGGCTGCGATTCAGCCAGGCGAAGCGATACCCTGCGAAGGAGAAGGGAAGCGCGATGATGCTGGTGATCAGCATCATGCCCGCGATGGTGCCAACGCCAAAAACCAACAGGTAGAGCACGGCCCACTTCGGATCGCGAATGGCGCTCAAGACCAGCAGCGCCACCGCCGCGGAACCGGCGAGGCCATGCACGACGCCGACGAAGAGAGGGCGCAGGGCTTGGTACCGGCCAAGGCCCGCGAACGATCGCTCCAGCGATTGCGGCGGCGCGAGGCTTCCGGCGTGGTGCTCGCTTGCCTGTCCGTGCGAATGCCAGTGGAAATGCAGGTTTGCGTCGTGCTGGTGAAGATGGGCGTGCTCTCCAGTGACAGGGGGATGGGCAGGAGAGAACTTCTCGCTCATCCATTTCATCGCGCCGGTAAGATTCACTACGCCCAGCAGGATTAGCATTAAGCCGACGCAGAATTCCATGGTGAGTCCCACGCGAACGGGAATTGCCAGTCCAAATAAAATGATGGCCGCGCCGACGGCAAGGATCGTCAGCGTGTGGCCCAAGCCCCACAAAACCCCGATGAAAGCGGCTTTGGCGATGAAGCGTTCGCGGCTGACGATGGTGGAGACGGCGATGACGTGGTCCGGGTCGGTGGCATGCCGCATGCCCAGAAAGAAACCGATGGCGAGGATAGCTAATCCGCTAGGCATGATTTGCGCGCGAGATGGCTGCCGCCCTTGCAGCATACCGGAGATTGCGTGTGGGCGCACGCTTCGCGGGCGGACGAAAGCGAGCTATTCACCGTTGCGCAGGATTCTCATAAGTTCCGCCGCCGCATGTGGAAGGCGAGCGCCACGGCGAGAGACAAGGTAGACGTGGCGGGGCAAACTTAGTTGCCGCACCTTCACTTCCTTCATCCAGCCATGCTCGATCTCCCATTGCGCGCACATACGCGGGACGATGGCTACGCCCATGCCCATCTGCACGAAGCGCTTGATGCTTTCGATGGTGGGCATTTCGATGGGCATGTTAAGCGCGATGCGATGCCTGGCGAAAAGTTCGATGACGCGGCGGCGAAACGGAGATTCAACGATGTGCCCGATGAACGTTTCGTTGCCGAGATCCTCGACGTCCACCTCGCGGCGTTTGGCCAGCGGGTGTTTCAGCGGCACGACCAGCGTCAGCTCGTCCTTCCGGATTTCCGTGGCTTGCAACTGTGCGTCGCGCGGGACAAAGGAGATGGCGCCAACATCGAGCCGATAATTCAATACTTCGTGGGGAATGTCGCGAGAGAACATGCGATGGACGCGCACCTGCACGCCGGGGTGCATCTCGCGGAATTGCGAAAGTGCTGGGAGCAGCGCGTGGATGGAGCTTTCGTTCACGCCCAGGGAAAGCTCGCCGCGTTTGAGCCCTTCGAGCTCGCTGAGGCCCTTTTTCGCTTCCTCGCGCAGGTTCAGCAGGCGCTCGGCGTAGTCCTTTAGGAGCACACCGGCGTCCGTGAGGCGGACCGGCCGCGAGCCGCGCACGAACAGCGGTTGGCCCAGGGAGTCTTCCAGTTTGCGAATACCCAGGCTGATGGCCGGCTGCGTGCGATACAGGCGTTCGGCGGCACGCGAGAAGCTGCCCTCCTTGGCCACCATCAGAAATACCTGCAATTCGCCGAGGTCCACGCTACCTCCCCGGGGATAAGTATAAGGCAGTATTATCAAAAGTAGAATAAAGATAAATTTGACCAACGGTTCCGGCTCTGTTTATCTATCCTAGGGAGACTCTATGGACTCCGTACGCATTTTTGACACTACACTGCGCGACGGCGAGCAGTCGCCGGGCTTTTCCATGAATACGGCGGAAAAAATCCGTATGGCGCGACAGTTGGCCAAGCTCGGTGTGGACGTGATCGAAGCGGGTTTCCCAATCGCCTCGCGGGGAGACCTGGAGGCGGTGCGTCTGGTCGCCCAGGAAGTGCGTGGCGTACCGATTGCAGCCTTGGCGCGCGCCAAGAAAGAAGACGTCACCGCAGCGATCGAAGCGCTGGAGTCCGCCGCCGCCCCGCGGCTACATATTTTCTTGGCCACTTCGGATTTGCACCTGCGCGTGAAGCTGAATATGTCACGCGAGCAGGCACTCGAAGCCATTGCATCGATGATCCGTCTTGGCAGGCAGCACGTCGGTGAAGTGGAATTTTCCGCCGAAGACGCCGGCCGCACCGACATCCAGTTCTTGTGCCAGGTGTGCCGGGTAGCGGTCGACGCCGGCGCCACCGTCCTGAACCTGCCGGACACCGTCGGTTACGCCATCCCGGAAGAATACGGCGCGATGTTCCGCCAGGTGCGCGAATACTTGGGCGATCCTCAAGGCGTCACGCTCAGCGCGCATTGCCACGATGACCTCGGCATGGCCGTGGCCAATTCGCTGGCCGCTGTGCGGGCCGGCGTTCGCCAGATTGAATGCACGATCAACGGCATCGGGGAACGCGCCGGCAACGCGGCACTGGAAGAAGTGGTGGTCGCTCTCGCCGTGCGCAAGGAGAGCTTCGGCGTCACCACAGGAATTCGCCTCGAGGAACTTTTCCCCAGCAGCCGCATGCTTTCGGAAATCACCGGAGCCGCCGTGGCGCCCAATAAGGCGGTGGTTGGCGCAAACGCGTTCGCGCACGAAGCGGGCATTCACCAGGATGGCATTATCAAGAACCCGCTGACCTACGAAATCATTTCGCCGCAAACGGTGGGGGTTCCGGCACGGTCGCTGGTGCTTGGAAAACATTCCGGCCGCAACGCGCTGCGCTTGAGCCTGCACGATCTGGGCTACGAACCGAACGACGCGGAACTCGCGGAGGTCTACCGCAGGGTCACTTCTCTCGCGGACCAGCAAAAAGATGTCCGTCAGCGCGACCTGGTAGCCATCGCGCATCAAGTGATTCGCCGCGGAGCGGTGCCCGTCGCGGCAGAAGCTGCATCGCCCGCGGGTTGAGCTTCCCGAAAGCCCGGGTCTTAACGCGGCCGTGTTGGCCAGTTCGCCGCAGTTTCTTCCGAGAGCGGCGCGGCGTACTACGATTTTCTCAAACGGGGTTGTGCCATGAAGAAGGTCATTGTTTTTCTCGCCGGAGACGGTATCGGCCCGGAAGTGACTCGGGCCGCGGTTACCGTGCTTCGCGAAGCCGCGCACGAGTTCCATCACCAGTTCGAGTTTGCGGAATTTCCGATTGGTGGCGCCGCGATTGACGCCGCGGGCACGCCGCTTCCCAACGCCACGCTCGACGCCTGCCGCAAAGCCGACGCGGTTTTTCTCGGCGCTGTGGGGGGACCAAAGTGGGATTCGCTTCCGGTCGGCAAACGGCCCGAGAGCGGATTATTGGCGCTGCGCCAGGGTCTGGGTCTTTACGTAAATGTGCGCCCGGTGAAGCTGTTTGAGCCGCTGCGCGGAATTTCGCCGTTGAAGGCCGACCGGCTCGGCGATCTGGACCTGGAAATCGTGCGCGAGCTTGCCGGCGGCATGTATTTCGGAGAGCGCGGGAACGTCGTCGAAAATGGCGTGGAGCGCGCGTTTGATACGGAATCGTATTCGACGTCCGAGATTGAGCGCATTGCGACCTTCGCCTTCGCGCGCGCTGAGAGCCGCTCGCGACGCATTTGTTCGGTGGACAAAGCCAACGTACTGGCGAGTTCGCAGCTTTGGCGCCGCACGGTCACGGCCATGAGCGCGGCTTATCCGGGAATCCGGCTCGAGCACATGTACGTCGATAACGCCGCCATGCAGCTTACGCTGCGTCCGTCACAGTTTGACGTGCTGCTCACGACCAATATGTTTGGCGATATTTTGAGCGACGCGGCCGCGGCATTGGCGGGATCGATCGGGGTGATTCCGTCGGCCAGCTTTGGCTCCAGCGCCCCGCTGTTCGAGCCCATTCACGGTTCGGCGCCTTCGCTCGCGGGCACGGACACGGCAAATCCCATTGGTTCAATTCTCAGCGTGACCATGATGCTGCGCGACGCCTTCGGGTTGTCGCTGGAAGCCGACTGGGTGGAGCAATCGCTGCTGCGCGTCCTGAGCGGCGGCTTCCGCACTCCCGACCTCGCCGAACCTGGCGCGCGCACGGTAACCGGCTCGGCGTTCACGGAAATGCTCCGCGAAGAGATGCAGCGCACGCTCGAGCACGCCGAGCGCTACGGCTGGGGCGTTTAGCCATCCCGCGTGCCTCTTTCCCGGTAGCATCTGGGTACGGCCGGCGTCTTGCCGGACCTTCGCGCGCCTTGCGGGAACCCGCTGAGGGTGCTACTTTTTCACTTCCCATATAGGTGACCGCTCACCTACGTCGGGGACGATTGGCCCAGGTGTGGAGGAGAAGCTGTAGGGGCGCTTTCCTCCAGGTCGTTTCATTTAGGTGCCCACATCATTCGTGAACATCGGGCGTCCGGAATATTCGGGATAGCCGGGCTGCGTGTGCTTGCCCGATAATATTTTGTTGGTATGACGAAAACCATAGCTAAATTGAAAGAGGTTCCGGCACAGGGTGCGCCGCAGAGCGTAACCTACTGGCGCGTGGAAGGCTCGCTGCTCGAAGTGGGCGCCATGCGGCTGGTCGGTTTTTTCACCTGGAACGCGCAGAGCTTCTCGGAGCGCTGGGCGCGGCGTTTGGGCATGGCGGCAATGGCCCTCTCGCGGCCTTTCGCTTATGCGGCAAGCCGCACCTTTGCGACCCGGCTGCTGCACACGCTGTTGCGCGGCGTTAGCCAGGACCGCCTCGACTTGTTGGGTGAAGAGTACTTTCACTACGTCCTCAAGCCGCAATTGCGTCGTGAGGCCGTCGAAAAACTTCTTGCGGTCCTGCGCAGCGGCGAAGAGGTCGTGCTGGTCGGTCAGCTCCTCGATAACGTGTTGCGCCCGCTTGCCAATCACTTCGCCATCTCTTCGTTTGTCTCCAATCGGCTGGAATTTCGAGACCGCTACGCTACGGGCCGGCTGCTTTCTCCGGTCGTGCGCCCGCGCGGGCCCCTGGCATGGATTGCCAGCGGCTCGACCGACGGACGCGTGCCGCGCGAGAAATTGCTGGCGCGGCTTGGCTGGAAGAATTCCGATCTGGATACAGCGACGCAGACTGCGGCGCGTCCCCCGGCGCCGGCGGGACGAGCGGTGGCCGCACTTGGCGACGTTCCCCGCATCGAGCGGCTCGCGGTTCGCGAAACGCTGGCGAATCGCCACATTTTGCTAGTGGGAGTCACCGGCTTCATCGGCAAAGTGTGGTTGGTCGATTTGCTCGAAAATATTTCAAGCATCGCTAAAATCACGCTGCTCATCCGCCGCAATCGCACCACTTCCGCGCAACGCCGCTTTGAAAAAATCATCGAGGAGTCGCCGGCGTTCGACACGCTGCAGGCGCGGCACGGCCGACAACTCGGCGCGTTCTTGAGGGGAAAAGTGGAAGTGGTGGAAGGCGACGTCAGCCTGCCCGGGCTCGGTCTGGACGAAGCGACGCAAGCTCGGCTGGCAAAATCGCTGGACCTGATTGTCAACAGCGCGGGACTGACCGATTTCAATCCGGATCTGCGCGAAGCGTTGGCCTCCAACGTCGATTCCGCCGTGCATTTGCTCGCTTTTCTGCGTAAGTGCAATCATGCAGGCCTAATGCACCTTTCCACGTGTTACGTGGTGGGTATGCGCGATGGCCGCGTCGGCGAGGAACTGCAGGACAATTACACTCCCGCGCAGGATTCCAACTTCGATGCCCAACGCGAGGTGGATTCGCTGCGCGAAATGATTGGGCGCATTGAAGCGCGTGCGGAAAGCCCGGAGCTGACCCGCGCGCTGCGCCGGCAGGCACTGGGGCGTGCGGGAGATCCATCCGCGGTCCCCGCGGAGGAGCTGGACGGAGTGCTGAAGCGCAATCGCGTGCGCTGGTCGCGCAATCGCCTGCTCCGCGTTGGCATGCGGCGCGCGCAGCATCTTGGCTGGCCGAACACCTACACGTATACGAAAAGTTTAGGTGAGTCGATTCTTTCGCGCCACGGACAGGATTTGCCGATCGCCATCGTGCGGCCGTCGATCGTGGAAAGCTCGATGCGCTCTCCCTTCGTGGGATGGAATGAAGGCATCAACACCTCGGGGCCGCTCTCATATTTGCTGGGAACTAATTTCCGGCAGCTGCCCACCAATGAACGCAAGTGCCTGGACGTGATCCCGGTGGACATGGTCTGCCGCGGCATGACGCTGATCGCTGCCGCCATCGTGGCGCGGCGTAACGCGCGCGTGTATCAGCTGGCGACCTCCGCGATCAATCCCGTTAACATGGGGCGTAGCATCGAGCTTACCGGGCTGGCCCACCGCAAGCATTACCGAACGCAGCAGGGCATTGAGCACTGGTTCAAAGTGAAGTTCGAGACCATTCCCGTGTCCAAGCAGCGCTACGAGCGATTGTCGATTCCTATGCAGAAGGCTGTTGTCTCCCGCATCAACCACATTGCGGTGTTCCTGCGCATGAAGAAGGCGCCGCTGGCCAGGCAGGAGCGCGACTTGTTGCGCGCTGAAAAATTGATCGAGTTATACGAGCCGTTCATCCTGCACAACGAACACGTTTTCGAGTCTGAAAATGCGCGCTTGCTTTCCGCTGCGCTTTCTCCGGAAGAGCGCGCGCTTTTTGCTTTCGATCCGGAATCCATCGACTGGTGGGACTACTGGATCAACATCCACATTCCAGCGCTGCGACGTTGGTGCTATCCGCTGATGGAAGGGCGTCCTTTGGAGGCGCGCACGCCTCGCGAGCTCGATTGGTCCGCGCAAGCAGCTTGCGCCACTGCCGGTCCCAACTCCACGTCGCCGTCCGATCCTTTATGGCGATCCTCGTAACCGGTTCGACCGGATATCTCGGCAGCTACCTCGTCGCCGGGCTGCTGCGGGAGTATCGCGACTGTTTAAATCTGCTGGTGCGCGCAAGCTCCCAGCAGGAGGCCCACGAACGCCTCTGGCATTCCCTGCAGCTTCATTTCGATTTCCCGGAGTTCTTCGATCGCATCAATTCGCGGGTGCGTATCTTTCGGGGCGACCTTACCTCCCAGCGCTTCGGCCTGTCCGAAGATGACTATCACGCCCTGGTCGACACCACAGATTCCATCATTCACTGCGCCGCTTCGCTGAACCGCAAGTCTGAAAGGCAGTGCCTCAATGTGAATCTGCGCGGCTCGCTCGAAGTAATTCAGCTCGCGCGCCGCGTGCAGGACCGCAAGGGGCTGCGGCGGTATTCGCACGTGTCCACCGTCGCCGTTGCCGGTCATCGCCGGAACGAGGTGATTGCCGAGGATTCGTCCATCGATTGGGGCCGGTCGGACTATGATCCGTACGCGCGCACCAAGAAATTTTGCGAGCACATGGTTGCGCAACTTCTGCCCGATGTGCCGCGCACCATCTTTCGTCCGGCCATCGTCATGGGCGACAGCCGCCGCGCCGAAACCTCCCAGTTCGACATGGTGCAAGCGTTTGACTTGCTCGCGCGCTTGCCTGTTCTTCCGCTGCGTCCTCACGATAAGATCGACATTGTCCCGGCTAACTACGTCGGCAAGGCCATCGTGACCATTCATCAGAAAGAACGGCCCGCGCACGGCATCTACCATCTTTCCTCGGGCGTGAGCTCCGAGACCTATCAAGAGCTGACCGATAGTCTCTCGGAAGCCGGCGGCTGGCGGCGCCCTGTCTACGCGCCTTCGTTCGGTCGGCCATTTTCCGCCACGGTGAACTGGCTGGCGAATCGCGGAGGCGCGGTCGGCCATGGCGCGTCGCTGATGAAAGTTTTTTGGCCCTATCTCGACTGGAACACGGTCTTCGACAATTCGCGCGTGGCCGCGGAACTCGGCGAATCGCCCGCGAAGTTTTCCAGCTACGCGTATCCTCTGCTGAAATTCAGCCGCGAAAACAAGTTCCGCTATCCGGCGAAGCCGTGGCCTTCTTCCGCCAGTGCCGCTGCATCGAAAACAGTTGCTGGGAGCGCTCGCGCATGACTGATTTTCTCCTCGTGGCGTGGGTCAGCGCACTGATTGAAATACGACGCGTCGGCTGGATGTTTGGATTCGGCCGCCGCTGGGAAGCCGGCGAGAAGCTGCGCCTGCTCTTCGCCGGATACAACGGCACGCGCAACACCGGCTCCGACGTTCGCGTCCAAGAAATGCTGCGCCAGGTGCGCCACGTCCTGGCGGCCGGCAATTGCGACTTCAGCGTTATGACCCAGGACTTCAATCGCAGCCGTGGCTATTTCGCGGGCACGCGCCAGGTTCATCTGCCTGATGTCTTTCCGCCGTTTTTGTTCCGTGAAGTGCGGCAGAATCACGGCGTCATCGCTTGTGAAGGCTCGATGTTCAAGAGCAAATTCGCAAATGCCTTGACCACCATGATGATCGGTTCGCTCGGTCTGGCCGCCGCCGAAAATAAATTGTCGCTCGCGTACGGCGGAGAAGCCGGCCACATGGATCCTCTCATCCAAGACATGTGCGCCCGTTACGTGCACGACTCCTTGGTCATTACGCGCAACGTGGAGTCGCAGAACCTGTTGCGCAAACTCGGCATCCCCACCGAGCTCGGCACTGACACCGCCTGGACATTCGAGCCGCATCCCCCGGAATACGCGCGCAAGACGCTGCGAGAAGCGGGCTGGGACGAAAAAACTCCCATCCTCGTGCTCTGCCCGATCCATCCTTTCGTGTGGCCGGTAAAAGCATCCATTGCGAAATACATCGCGCGCGTCACCACCGGCGCGCACAAGGAAAGCCAGTACCGCACCGTTTACTTTCATCAGTCCGGGGCCGATGTGGACGCGAAATACCGCCGCTACGTCTCCGCCTTCGGCAAAGCCGCGGCGGCCTTCCGGGAACGCCATCGCGTCTTCCCGATTCTTGTCGCCATGGAGCGGCTCGATGCGCGCGCTTGCCGATCGATGCAGGAGTTTTTGCCCGGCGCGCCGGTATTCACTTCCGATGATTACGACATGTTCCAGCTCGTCTCCATCTTGCGCGTCGGCTCGTACATGGTTTCTTCGCGCTATCACGGCATCGTCACCTCTATGCCCAGCCTCGTCGCTTCCGCTGGCGTCACCATGGACGAGCGTATCCGCAACCTCATGCGCGAACGCGGCCACGAGCATCTTTTCCTCACCGTCGACGATTCCGACCTGGAACCCAAGCTTTTGCAAATGATGGAGGCGCTCGTGCGCGAAGCGGATTCTTTCCGCGAAGGCATCGGCCGCACCGTCGTCCGCAATCTGAAAGTTATGGCGCGCATGGGCACCCTTCTCGAAGACACCGTCCGGCGGACGTATCCGGAGTTTCCGCTGCGCTCCGGCGTGCTTTCCTGGGAAGAGTATCTGCCGCCGCTCAGCAAGACATTGCGCGACCTGGCGGAGCGTTACGACACCAGCACGATCGCGCAGCATTCCGTGGCCGGATCCGCGTCGCGATGAGCAAGCTGGCGGTCCCGCCGCACGCGGCGAACGATTCCAACCTCTGAGTCTCATGCCCAACTTCCTCGAAACCATCTTTGCTCAACTGCAGCGCAGTTCCGGTCGTGTGGTTCTGCGCGAGATTCATGGCGAGCAATTCGGCAGCGTTACCGCCAGGGAATTGCTCGATCAGGTTCGCAACGTGCGTGCCTGCTTGCGTACCGCGGGAGTTCGCCCTGGCGACCGCTGCGCTCTCCTGGCGCCCAACTCGATTCTCTGGGCCGCTTTTGACTTGGCGCTGATGGCCGAAGGACTCATCGTGGTCCCGCTATATTCCCGGCAGTCGCCGGCGGAGCTCGCCGCTATGATGAAAGACTCCGAGCCCAAGCTGCTTTTTGTGAGCGACGCCGCGCTCGGCGATGCTGCAATGCACGGATGGACCCGCGATTCCTCCAGCGCACCACGCCGCGTGCTATTCGACGAAGTCTTGCAGCCGCCTGCGCCGGCTCAACCGCTTCCCGACGCTCCTAGTCCGCGCCACGATTCCGACACTGTCACCA
>CATPAM010000317.1 GCA_955651735.1 Candidatus Acidiferrales bacterium
GATTAGGAGAAAGAAAATGGCAACCGTTACCAGCCCGGGCACCGGAAAAATTGAAACCTATCTGGGAGCAAAAGCGGAATCCCTGCTGGGATTCAAGTCTCCCAAAATCGCGAAAGAGCGCCTGCACCTTCCCGGGCCGGACTTCATCGATCGCGTGTGCTCCGTCTCCGATCGCAACGTCCGCGTCCTGGCGAACTTGCACCGGCTCTTCCATCACGGCCGTCTCAGCGGCACCGGCTACATGTCCATTTTGCCCGTCGATCAGGGCATCGAGCATTCCGCCGGCGCCAGCTTCGCCAAGAATCCGGATTACTTCGACGGGGGAAACATCGTCAAGCTGGCCGTCGAGGGCGGCTGCAACGCCGTGGCCTCCACCTTTGGCGTGCTTGGCTCCGTGGCGCGCAAATACGCCCACAAGATTCCCTTCATCGTCAAAATCAATCACAACGAGCTGCTGACGTTCCCCAACAAGTTCGACCAGATCTTGTTCGGCACCGTAAAGGAAGCTTGGGACATGGGCGCCGCCGCCATCGGCGCCACCATTTACTTCGGCTCCGACCAAGCCGACCGCCAAATCGTCGAAGTCAGCCGCGCCTTTGCTGAAGCTCACGAACTCGGCATGGCCACCGTCCTCTGGTGCTACTTGCGCAATAGCGCCTTCAAGAAAGACAAGGACTACCATCTCTCCGCGGACCTGACCGGCCAGGCCAATCATCTCGGCGTTACCATTCAGGCCGACATCATCAAGCAAAAAATGGCCGAGAATAACGGCGGCTACCAGGCGCTGAACATCGGCGACTCCAGCTACGGAAAATTCGACAAGCGCATTTACACCGACCTCGCCAGCGATCATCCCATTGACCTTTGCCGCTATCAGGTCGCGAATTGCTTCATGGGCCGCTCCGGCCTCATCAATAGCGGCGGCGCCTCCGGAGCCAACGATTTCGAAGAAGCCGTAGCCACCGCCGTCATCAACAAGCGTGCCGGCGGTACCGGCCTCATCTCCGGCCGCAAAGCTTTCCAACGCCCCATGAAAGAAGGCGTGCAGCTCCTGAACACCGTCCAAGACGTCTACCTGAGCCCTGAAGTCACCGTCGCCTAAAGCTTGTAGGCGCGCAGCACGCCTGCCTGCCGCAGGCAGACTGCGCCCCTGTTCAGCGACCAACCCTCAGTCCGGAAGTGGTTCAGCTCTCTTTCGTGTCGTGTATCGTCCCGTATTTCGTTTGCCGCTCGACACCATTCGTGCGTAATATGAACACCCGCTGAGCCCCGGAAACGCTTCCGAAGGAAAAGCCGTCTGGACCAGTGATGCGTCGAACCGAGTAGTCTTCGCGCTCGAATGGCGATGTTCCTGAATTTAACAATGGGATAGATCAACGGATTTTGAGAGGAGAGAAGCATGAGAAAACTCATTTTGCTGGTGGCGACGGCGGTGGTATTTGCAATGATTGCGGCATTGCCGTCTGCCGCGCAGGATGCAGCGAAGAAGGATGCCGCTCCGAAACCGGCGAAGGGCTTGTCGCAAGCTGTGCTTGAGCAATGGAATGATATTGGACGGAAGCTCATTGCCATGGCGGAAGACTTCCCGGAAGACAAGTACGACTTCAAGCCGACGCCGGCGCAGCGCTCGTTTGCCGAACAATTGCTGCACTTGGCTGGCGCCAACTACTTCTTTACTACTCTCGCCAATGGCGAGAAGCCGCCCGCGCAGGAAGATCCTCCCCGCGCGAAATACAAGACGAAAGCAGATGTGGTGGCGTTTGTGAAGAAATCGTTCGAGGATGGCGCGGCGGCGATCAAAGCCAAGGGCGACGCGGGAATGGCGGGAATGATGGTCGATCCCTTCGAGAACCAGCAGGTGCGCGTTTTCGAATGGGCGTACGGCTTCATGGAGCACTGCGGCGAGCACTACGGCCAACTGGTGGTGTATTACCGCTTGGCGGGATTAGTGCCGCCAGAGTCCCGGCCGAAGAAGTAAAGTCAGCCCCTACGCTGCGGAGCTATTTTGCCGCGGCGCCCGCTGCACCGTTTTCAAGCATGGCGGTGAGTTGAGCCGGATCATTGGTGGGCGGCAAACACGATTGACCTGCGCAAACTACTGCCGCGGCCCTGTCCGCTTGCAGATGCGGCAGCGTTTCCTTGAGCGCTTCGGGAAGCTCCTGGAGCGACGTTCCATCACTGCCCGTGCCAGTGAATCGCAAGACGGATTTGCCTAGCCGGAAGACCCCGTTGGCGGCCGCTTCCAGGGAGCGTGCCGCGGGATCATCGGTGCGACCGGTGATTACGACCTGTCTCGGATGGCGCGCAAACAGAAGCGCCGCCAGACCATACGTGGCGGCGAAGAGTCCATACTGCGGCGCGATCCCTGCAAAAGCCTCCAGCGTTTCCCGCGCGAAATTGCGGTATCGCTCGTCTCCAGTAAAGGCATGCATGCGGACGAGCGCGATAATCGCTGCGGAATTTGCGCCGGGGGTTGGCGAATCCTGGAAGGGCTTGCGGCGCACGTCCAATCCGCCCAGCGGCGGTGCATTGGATGGCCGGTCAAAAAAGCCGCCACCTTCCGCATCCGCGTAGTACTCCAGAATGTAGTCGAGCGTGCGCCGCGCGGCGCGAAAATAACGCTGATTCAGCGTCGTTTCGTAAACGTCCAGCAGTGCGATGACGCCGAAAACCTGATCATCCAGCGAGCCATTCAGCCGCGGGCCGCCGATGCGGTGCGCGAAGCTCTTGTCCTCGCTCCAAGCTTCCTGCAGCATGCGATCCATCGTTCTCAGCGCGAACTCGCGGCAGCGGTCGCCGATCGACCCGTCCAAAACACGCGCCGCTTCCAAAAACGCGGAAACGAACATCGCGTTCCAGGCAACGTACATCGTGGTGTCGATGTAGGGGGTCGTGCGCCGCAGCCGGTTTGCCAACATTTTGCCATTGGCGCGCGCGATCGTCAGCCGGACATCGGTTTCATCGCCGCCTAGCGTTTTGGCGATGGTGGCCCGATCGCGAGCCACCCATAGAACGTTTTTCGCGGGATTGTGGTGCATTTCCCCGCGTGCCGCGACATCGTAATAGAGCTCGATGATGCGCGCTTCGTCGGGAAGGAGCCCTTCGCGAACTTCTTCGAGCGTCCAGGTGAAGTAATCGCCGTCGTCGGAGAGGCAATAGTCCGCATCCTGGCTGGCGTAAAAGCCACCGCTGTGCTGGTCGGAGAGCACATCATTGACCCAGCCGATGATGCTCTCGGCGGTTTCGCGCAGGAACGGATTCTGAGTCACCTGCCAGCCATGCAGATAATTTTTGAGCAGCTCCGAATTGTCGTAGCTCATTTTCTCGAAGTGC
>CATPAM010000318.1 GCA_955651735.1 Candidatus Acidiferrales bacterium
CTCGACCAACGACGCCAGTTGGACGCTGGCGTCGAGCTTCTTGCCTTTCACAAAATAAGCATTGAGCAGGAGGGGAATGGGGTCGCGCTTTGCGGCGGGAGGAAGCGCCGCAGGCGCCTCCGAAAGGTCAGACTTTAGCGCTTCCTGAATGGTCGCCAGCGCTTGCTGCGGATCGAAGGGCTTCAGTATGAAACGAGAGATGCCGCAGGCAGACCCCAGCGCGCGTGCTTCTTCATCCAATAAGTTGACACTGTGAAATATCACCGGGGTGTGTTGATGCTGCGGAAGTTTTCTGAGATGTTGAACAAATTCGTACCCGTTGATCGTGGGCATGACGATATCGGAGATTACGAGATCGGGAGTTTCCGTTTGCGCGACGGACAGGCCTTCCTTTC
The DNA here is from genome assembly GCA_955651735.1 of Candidatus Acidiferrales bacterium. Classification (GTDB taxonomy): domain Bacteria; phylum Acidobacteriota; class Terriglobia; order Acidiferrales; family UBA7541; genus Acidiferrum. The sequence continues at coordinate 396 of CATPAM010000318.1, forward strand.
CGTCGCGAGCCTCAAGCACGCAATAGCCGTAGGGAGTGAGCAAGGAAGTGTATAGCCGCCGGCTGGTGGCATCGTCATCGACAATCAGAATCTTCGGCATGGTCAGCGCACGCTATTATTGCGACCGGATTCGCACAGAACCAGCCGCATCGCGGATAGATTTAACCTTCAGGAAGGGGGATGAAGCGAGCGGCGCGGCAAACTACTCCCAAGAGGCGCCCAACTTATTCGATCGAACCAAGCTCGGCTCGAATCGCAGAAGACCACTTACATTGATACCCGACGAAATAGGCTGCAACAAGAGCTTACCGAAGACTGGTGTCGTATGAGTTTAGGCTTGCATCGAAACTTCGACTCATTTTCGCGCCTGGGTAATTGGGCCGGATTCCGGCCTGAGGAAGGAAGGCGCGCCCGTCGACGAAGTCACCGCAAGCAGATGGTGACCGGGTGGCAAGACAAGGGAGGGTCTTCCTTTTCGGTGAATCGCCCAGAACTTCTGGATGGCCGGCGGGGCCTCCTGCCCGCGGGAATTCGAAGCCCCGCGCCGCCATCCAAGGTTCGATGAACTGCTAGCGCTCGGATCGGGTCTACCGTTTTTTCTCGTGCTCGTCCTCATCCCGTGCGCCGTTGTGTGACGGACCGGATGAATAGTGACCAACACGCAACTGTGCTGTGGCCGAGGTTGTATTACCGGAAGCATCCGTAGCCGAGTACGTGATCGTGTAGACCAGGTCCCTGCCGCGTTCGGAATCCTCTGCGCGCAGCAAGAACGACCTCACGTCAGTGCCGAAGGGAAGCGGTCCGCCGCCAACTGCCTGGACGTAACCGACGCGGTGGCGCCCACGGTCGGCTGGATCATTGCTCGTGATCGAGACCAACTTCACTGTGGGGTTGGGGTCGCACACGTCACTGACATTGATGGTGGCGTCGACGAGAACAAGTTTGTGTTCCCGCGGCCGAAGCACATTCGGTGACAGCGCGACCTGCAACGTGGGCGGGTTCGTATCGCGAACGGTAACATGGGTTACCGCTGTGGAAGAGAGGCCTCCGGCATCGGTAACCGTTAGCGTAAACGTGTGTGCGCCCATCGGCACAGTGAACTGCGCAACGGCGGAGGTGCCCACGAGATCTTTGGACTCATCCTGCCACACAAAGCTGAGTGTATCTCCGTCGGGGTCGCTCGATTTGGAGCCATCCAGCGTCACCAAAGCACAGCCATGCCCCGTGCACTTAACGGTCTGGTCAGGGCCGGCATTCGCGACCGGCGGCTGGTTTGCCTTCTTGGGATCGGAGAGAAGGCTGAAGAAGATTTGTTTGACACCAGGTGTATCGTCGGACCAGACCACATCGAGATTGCCTTTGCTATCCGCGGCCATCTGTACGTCTGAGGCGAAGCCCACGTCCTTGGACAGGTTCTGTGTCGCGGAGAATGTCGCACCACGATCGGTCGATTGAGTGAAGAAAGTTTGGGGATTACCCAGGGTTGTGTCCGTCCAGCTCACATTGATGTTGCCGGCAGCATCCACGGTGAGCCACGGGAACGGCGTACTGCCGAAGGCATTAGCGAGATTCTGCGGGGCGGCGAACGTAGCGCCGCCGTCGGCCGAACGTGCAAAGAAAATATCGCGACTAAGGGAAGGAGGGACGCTGCCCTGCCACACTGCATAGATATTCCCACCTGCATCCACGCTGATTTGTGGACTAGTCGAACTGCCGGGGCTGTTCGAGACATTCTTCGGGCTAGAAAAGGTGGCGCCCTTGTCTGTCGAGCGGGTGAACAAGATATTGAAAGTGCCGGGAGTCTTGTCGGCCCAGATTACGCTGACGTTTCCGCTCGAGTCCACGGCGAGCTGCGCGCTAATGGAGCTGCCGGAGTTGTTGGAGAGATTTTTCGGGGCCGAGAAGGTTGCACCGCCATCGGCGGAGCGGCTGAAGAAGACGGCCCAGTAGCCTGGCGTAGTGTCCACCCAAAGCACGTTGATGCCGCCGCGGGCGTCAACTGCAATACGGGGACTGAAGGAATAACCCGAACTGTTTGAGAGGTTTTTGGGCGTCGAGAACGTGACACCACCATCGGTGGAACAGCTGAACAAGATATTGGAGTTAAGAACTGTGTCATCCTCCCACACGGCGTAAATGCTGCCGCCAGCGTCCACAGCGACCTGGGGAGTCAATGAGGGATCGGAGTTGCCAGAGATATTCTTAGGCGCAGAGAACTGTTGCGCCCGGGCGGTGGCGCACATCAATGACAGGCCCAAGCTGATCACGGTGATGATCTGGCTGCATCGGCTGGGATAAAGCACGGTAGACCTCCTTGGCGATCAACGGCTCCAAAAGCAGGCATCTCTATCGGCTGTTTTCCCGAGTTCAAAGAAAGTGCCTGTGGCCAGTTTTAGCGGGGACGTTGAGGCTGGCTCGTGCGTGACCTAAACTTGGAAGGCTTGCCCTCTGGGAGACGCGAGGAGTACAAGCCTGATTTCTTACACCCAGTATACAAATCCAGTGCGAAATAAAAGAGAAGAAAGAAGTACTACGGCGCTAAACAGTAAATACTAGGACCTTAGTACTGCAAATCCGCAAGTGCTTGATGCGCAATAACTTGCAAGGCCTAGTGGGCTCAGCCCGACAGACGAAGCTGGGAACCAGCCTTGGGGCTGCCGGTAGACAGGCCAGGTCTGTGAGGAGAGCGGGGCGCACCCGGGGTCTGTCCGGGCTAGGGCTGATCTAGTTGGCGCTTTGTGGGCGGATTCTGGATGAGGCTAGGCGCCAACAGTCGCGGGCAATTGCCCAATCTTCCTGGGCGCGCACGATGAAGACGCGAACGGCTGAATCGGATGGGGAGATTTCCTGGTCCACGGGAGACTGAGCGTTTTTTGCGGGGTCGAGTGTCAACCCGAGAAATCCGAAATTGGCGCAAGCGGCGGCGCGCACTTCGGGTGAATTTTCTCCGATGCCCGCGGTAAAGACCAAAGCATCGATTCCGCCTAATGCGGCAATCATGGCGCCGACACCGGTCTGAAGGCGATGCACGAAGATTTCAAAAGCCAGCCTAGCGCGCGGATTGGCGTCGTTCATCGCGGCGACAATCTGCCGCATGTCGCTGGAGACTCCGGAGATTCCCAGCAGACCTGATTTGGTGTTCAGCAAGTCGTCGAGCTGCTCAGCGGTGAGCGGACCTTCTCGCATTAAATAAGTGAGGATTGCGGGGTCAACGGAACCGGATCGCGTACCCATCATCAGGCCTTCCAGCGGGGTAAAGCCCATCGTCGTGTCGATACTGCGGGCGTCGCGAATGGCGGCCAGAGAGCAACCGTTCCCTAGATGGCAAGTTACGAGTTTCAGCGAGTGCAAATCCTTGCTGAGGAGCTGGGCGGTACGCTCGGCGCAATACTGGTGATTGATGCCGTGAAATCCGTACCGGCGAATGCCCTGCGCGAGCCATTCGAAAGGACCGGGGTAGACGGCGGCAGACTCCGGCAATCGGCTGTGAAAACCAGTGTCGAAGACGGCGACCTGGAGAACCGCGCCAAGGCGATTCTCGATGATGTCGATGCCTTCCAGTTCGGCGCGATTGTGGAGCGGCGCAAAAGCAGCCATGCGCGCTATTGCGGACTTTACGTCCGGCCTGAGGGCGGTTGCCTTTTCAAAGTCTATTCCACCATGCACGATACGATGACCTACGACGTCGATATCTGAAGGGGCGGAAACGACGCGCAGTTTTCCATTCCATAAGGTGTCCAGCAGTTGGGCGATCGCGTTCGAACGCGACGTAACCTTAACGCTGCCTTTCAGCTGCGCTCCTTGTGAATTCTGCGCCTGGATGTTGGCCTGGTTATCATCCCATTCGATCTTGCCTTCCCAGACTGCGGCCGGAGGATGTTCGGGAAGGGCGGCGGAGATTTCATACAGTGCGGCCTTCTGACTGCTGGAACCGGAATTGAGCACAAGAACTTTCATGGGCTAATAGGGCATGGACTAATAGGGCCACTTCCAATCGCGGATTTCCGGCAAGTCGTCGCCGTACTGGCGGATGTACTGTTTGTGTTCGACGAGTTTGTTACGCAAGAACTGTTTGAAGTGCGCGCCGAGGCGTTGCAAGCGGGGAACGCGATCGACAACGTCGCCAGCTAGGTGAAAGCGATCGAGGTCGTTGAGGACGGTCATATCAAAGGGAGTGGTGGTTGTTCCCTCTTCTTTGTATCCGCGGACATGGAAATTGTCGTGATTGGTGCGGCGATAGGTGAGGCGGTGAATGAGCGTGGGATAGCCGTGGTAGGCAAGGATCACGGGCTTGTCGATCGTAAACAGGGAGTCGAACTCTCGATCGGGGAGGCCGTGGGGATGTTCTGTGGAAGACTGGATGGTCATCAAGTCAACGACATTGACGACGCGGATTTTGATATCGGCGAAATGGCGGCGGAGGAGATCCACGGCGGCTAGAGTTTCGAGTGTGGGGATATCGCCGGCACAGGCCATCACGACATCGGGCTCGGCGCCCTGGTCGTTGGAGGCCCACTCCCAAATTCCGATTCCATTGGTGCAGTGCTCGATAGCCGATTGCATGTCGAGGTACTGCAACGCGGGCTGCTTTCCGACGACGATGACGTTGACGTAGTCGCGGCTGCGCAGGCAGTGATCGGCCACGGAAAGAAGGGTGTTGGCGTCGGGAGGCAGGTAGACGCGCACGATGTCGGCTTTTTTGTTCACGACGTGATCGATGAAGCCAGGGTCCTGGTGGGTGAATCCGTTGTGGTCTTGCCGCCAAACGTGGGAGGTAAGGAGGTAGTTCAAGGAGGCGATTGAGCGGCGCCAGGGAATATCGCGCGTGACTTTGAGCCACTTGGCGTGCTGATTGAACATGGAGTCCACGATGTGGATGAAGGCTTCGTAGCAAGAGAAGAAACCATGGCGCCCGGTGAGAAGATAGCCCTCGAGCCAACCCTGGCACATGTGCTCGCTGAGAACTTCCATAACGCGGCCATCCCTGGAAAGATGTTCGTCGGTGGATTCAATTGGTTCTATGGTGACCTTGTTGGTGACTTCGAACAATGCGTCCAGCCGATTGGAAGAAGTTTCGTCGGGGCCGACTATGCGGAAATTCTTGGAGTCGGAGTTGCGGCTCATGACGTCGCGCAAGAGCTGTCCTAATATGCGAGTAGCTTCCGCTATGTCGTTGCCCGGCTTCGAGAATTTGACCGCGTATTCGCGAAAGTCAGGCATTACCAGATCCTTGAGCAAGATGCCGCCGTTAGCGTGGGGATTCGCGCCCATGCGGCGATTGCCCTGCGGCGCCAATTCCTTCAATTCCGGAATGAGTTTGCCTTGCGGGTCGAACAGTTCGTTTGCGCGGTAGCTCTTCATCCAGTCTTCCAAGATCTTCAAGTGCTCTGGCTTTGCGAGGTCCGTGACTGGAACCTGGTGCGCGCGCCAGGTGCCTTCGACCGGCTTTCCATCGACGATTTTTGGGCCAGTCCAGCCTTTCGGCGTTCGCAGGATGATCATTGGCCACGCGGGGAGTTCGGTAGATCGCCCAGCGCGGGCGTCGTTCTGAATCGCGCCAATTTCCGCGATGATGGTGTCGAGCGTGTGTGCCATGAGCTGGTGCATCTGCTCTGGCTCGTGGCCTTCTACAAAGTATGGTTTGTAACCATAGCCGGCGAAGAGTTCGGTCAGTTTGGTGTCGCTGAGGCGGGCAAAAACGGTGGGGTTGGCAATCTTGTAGCCATTGAGGTGCAAAATCGGAAGAACGGCGCCATCGCGGGCCGGATTCAGAAATTTATTGGAGTGCCAACTGGCGGCGAGAGGCCCAGTCTCGGCTTCGCCATCGCCCACCACACAACACACCAGCAAGTCCGGATTGTCGAACGCGGCGCCATAGGCATGAGCAATCGAGTAACCGAGTTCACCACCTTCATGAATCGACCCGGGCGTCTCTGGAGCGACGTGGCTGGGGATTCCGCCCGGAAATGAAAACTGCTTGAAGAGTCCCCTCATGCCATCGACGGTCTGTGAAATGTGGGGATAGATCTCGCTATACGTGCCTTCAAGATAGGTGTTGGCGACCAGACCCGGGCCTCCATGGCCCGGCCCGGTAATGTAAATAACGTTGAGGTCGTATTTTCTGATCAGGCGGTTGAAATGCACGTAGATGAAGTTCAGGCCGGGCGTGGTGCCCCAATGACCCAAGAGGCGGGGCTTGATGTGTTCGAGTGTGAGCGGCTCTTGCAGGAGGGGATTGGCAAAGAGGTAGATTTGCCCCACGGAGAGATAGTTTGCCGCGCGCCAGTAGGCGTGCATCTTGCGGAGTTCTTCTTCGGATAGAGGACGAGGGGATTCGAGAGGCTTTATTGAGCCTGCGGATGCTGCGGAAGCCATATCAGTGCCCTCCCGACAATTGAATGGAAGTCGCCCGGTGCAGCCCAGACAAGAAAGGCCACAATGGGGAGACCCATCTTATCCCCACAAGTTTGAACAGGCCATTACAACGATGACAGATGTCATGCCCGCTGGCTGGATGCGGGAATCCAAAACGGACGCGCGGCTTGAGGCCATGAGGTATTTGGTTATTTGAGGCTTTCGGCGTAAACGATCAGCGCCTCCAAATCATCGGGCGGGAGAGCGTCCATCGAGAACGGAATGCGGCGAACGAGGCGAGTGGAGCTGAAGTCGAAAGTGAATATCCGATTCCGCGGGCAGGTAATCGAGGGTGAGACGATCAACGTGAGCATGGAAGGGATGCTAATCCGCACGCCCAGGATGGTGCCGATCGGATCTTCAGTCGAGGTGTGCCTGCAAATGAGCAGGACGGACAAGCCGATTGGGGGAGTTGGTTCCGTGGTGCGCGTACACGGGCGGGAAGAAATGGGGATTCATCTGGGACGGCTGACGCTAGAGGAGAGCCAGCGGCTGCAAGAG
>CATPAM010000319.1 GCA_955651735.1 Candidatus Acidiferrales bacterium
ATCATTTGCGCCGGCAATTGCTCCGGCTCGCACGGCCCTTCCAGAACGCCTTTCAGCGCCAGCGCCTTGTCCGCGCCGCTGACCATAAAGAGTACCTGGGCCGCTTGATTGACGGCCGGCGCGGTCAAGGTAATACGTTCGGTGTACAACTTCCCGATCCAATTCCGTACCACAATGCGCTTCGTTTCATGCAGCGCGTTGGTGCCGGGAAAAAGCGATAAGGTGTGGCCTTCGTTTCCCATGCCCAGCAGCACCAGGTCGAAACGCGGAAACTGCCCAGCCGCCAGTTTAAAGGATACGCGCAAGGCTTGTTCGTATTCTTGTGCGGCCTTTTCCGTGTCCTTGTACTCGCCCTTGATTCGCGTTACTTGCTCGGGTTTCAGAGGCGATTTCAAGATCAATGTTTCGGTAGCCATGCGAAAATTGCTGTCCGCGTGGTCTGGACCGACGTTGCGTTCGTCGCCAAAGTACAACTGCATTTTATCCCAGGGAAGCTGCGCGCGCAGCCCCGCGTCGCCAACAAGGAGGGAATAGAGGGCTTTGGGAGTGGAGCCGCCAGCGAGGGCTACGCTGAAAGAGCCTTTTTCGGAGACGGCGGAGGTCGCGGCTTCGACGAATTCCTGGGCCGCGCGCCTGGCGATGGCCTCGAGATTGGTCAGGATGCGAATGTCGCGTTGCACAATTTCTCCACTACAGTTGTAGAGGCGCGCTTCAGCCTGCCTGCGCAGGTAGACGCGTCCGAGGGAGGCGAAGCCGAGTCCCCGCGGCAGCCCGGCTACAAGCCAGCGCCACCCGACCCGCAGAATTAGCGGGCAGCGGCAGTCTTGCTCCCATCGTCGCTGCAGCCCCGGTCGTGATCGATTTCCTCTTCGCCGATGGGTCGCCAGGCGCGGCCGTCGCGTACGAGAAGCTCTTCGGCCTCTACGGGTCCCCACGAACCGGCGGGATAATTGGGGAAGCCGCGGGCGGGCAATGCATGCCAGACGTCCAAGACCGGCTGGATTACGTTCCAGCCGGCTTCAACCATGTCGGCGCGCTGGAAGAGCGTGGGATCGCCGGCCATGCAATCGCGCAGCAGGCGTTCGTAACCGGTGCTGTGCTCGGCCCCGAAATAGGTGCAGTAGTCGAAATCCATGTTCACGAGGCCGAGCTTCATGACTGCGCCGGGAACTTTTGCGCCGAAGCTGAGCGAGATGCCTTCGTTGGGTTGGATGTGGATGACCAGGCGATTGGTCTCCAGATTTTTTACCGTGGTGTTGCGGAAGAGAACGAACGGAGTGCGGCGGAAATGAACGACTATTTCGGTGGCGCGGTGCTTGAGGCGTTTGCCAGTGCGCAGATAAAAGGGCACGCCGGCCCAGCGCCAGTTGTCGATCTGCAATTTCATGGCGACGAAGGTTTCGGTGTTCGAGTCCGGCGCGACGTCAGGCTCGCTGCGATAGCCGTCCGCGGGCGTGCCATCGATGGCGCCGGGACCGTATTGGCCGCGTACCATGCAGGTGAGCACGTCTTCGGGGCTAAGCGGCTGGATAGCGTGCAGGACTTCCGCTTGTTTGTTGCGCACTTCGTCTGCGTCGAAAGAGATGGGCGGCTCCATGGCGGTCATGGTGAGGAGCTGGAAGAGATGGTTGGGCACCATGTCGCGCAGCGCGCCGGCAGTTTCGTAAAAGCTGCCGCGATGCTCCACACCGACGGTTTCCGCGGCAGTGATTTGCACGTGGTCGACGTAGTTCCGATTCCACAGCGGCTCGATGATGTTGTTGGAGAAACGAAATACCAAAACATTCTGGACCGTTTCTTTGCCGAGGTAATGGTCGATGCGGTAGATCTGATTTTCGGCGAGAACTTGCTTTAGCTCTTCGTTGAGCTGGCGCGCGGACTGCAGGTCGTGTCCGAAGGGTTTTTCCACAATCACGCGGGCCCAGTGACCGTTCTCCTCTTTGGTGAGGCTGGCCTGACCGAGCTGTTTCACGATGGGGGAGAAAAATCGTGGAGCAACCGCGAGGTAGAAAAACCTGTTGCCTCCGGTGTTGTGTTCTTTATCGACGTCGTTGATTTGCTGTGCCAGACGCTTGAACGCCTCAGGATCCTGGAAGTCACCCTTGACGTAATAGATGCGCTCGGCGAACCAGGCCCAGATTGCGGGGTTGATCTTGGTGGAGGAATATTTGGGGATTTCTTCCGCGAGAGTTTTGCGAAAGCTTTCCGTGGTGAAGTCGTTGCCGGCGAAGCCGATGATGGCGAACTGTTTGGATAGCAGATTGTCGGCGGCGAGGTTGCACAGCGCCGGAACGAGTTTGCGCTTGGTGAGGTCGCCCGTAGCTCCGAAAATTACCATGACGCAGGGTGCGGCGATGGGATTTGTATGGGTATGGTTCATGAGAGGGCGTCCTGTCCAATGTTAGGGAGTGGCAGCGGTTGAAACATTTCGCCGATCAAGACTTCTTTTCCGCGTGACCGCCGAATTGAAAACGCATGGCCGACAAAATCTTGGCGGCGAAGTCGCCTTCGCCTCGCGACAAGAAACGCTCGTACAGCGCTTCGGTGAGCACGGGTGCAGGGGCGCCGGACTCAATGCCAGCGAGAATGGTCCAGCGGCCCTCGCCGGAATCGGAGACGCGGCCGGAGAAGCGTTCGAGCGAGGGCTGCTCGAGAAGAGAGATGGCAGTGAGGTCCAGCAGCCAGGAGGCCACGACGCTGCCGCGGCGCCAGACTTCGGTGACGTCGGCGAGATTGAAATCGTATTGATAATGTTCGGGATCGCGCAGCGGCGTGGTTTCGGCATCGGTTTCCTGGTGCTGCTTGCCGACGTTGGCGTGCTTCAAAATATTCAAGCCTTCGGCGTACGCGGCCATCAAGCCATATTCGATTCCGTTGTGCACCATCTTCACGAAATGGCCCGCGCCGGATGGACCGCAGTGGAGATAGCCCTCTTCGGAAGTGCCGGACGCTTTCTCGCGCCCTGGAGTGCGCGGAGCATCGCCACGTCCCGGCGCGAGCGTCTTGAAGATCGGGTCGAGATGTCGCACGACGTTGTTTTCGCCGCCGATCATTTGGCAATAACCGCGCTCGAGTCCCCAGACGCCGCCGCTAGTGCCGACATCAACGTAATGAATGCCGCGGGCGGAAAGTTCCTTGGCGCGGCGAATATCGTCGATGTAGTAGGAGTTGCCGCCGTCGATGACGATGTCGCCGGATTCGAGCTTCGGGGCGAGGTCGTGCAGGGTGGCATCGACAACCCCCGCGGGCACCATGAGCCAGATGGCGCGAGGCTTCGAGAGTTTTTTTATGAAGTCATCGAGAGAAGAAGAGCCCGTGGAGCCTTCCGCGCTTAGTTGCTTTACGGAATCGGCGCTGCGGTCGTAGACGACGCATTGATGGCCGTTCTTTTGCAGGCGGCGCACCATGTTGGCGCCCATTCTGCCAAGTCCAATCATGCCGAGCTGCATTCGTTTGCTCCTAATTGCGAACTTGAGTTTCGGTATTGCCGGTCGCGCTACAGTACAGCACGGCCACTACATTGAACGTGTTTACTGCTGGAAGCGGCGGCCCTTCGAGGTCCAGGATAAGCAAGGCCGCCGCTTCCAAGAGGATTATGCCAACGCTTTCTGCATTGCTTTGGCCAGCTTTGCCAGATCCGCTTTCACGTTTTTTCCGATGTGCACGCGAAGCGCGCGGCGGCCGCGTTCGGCTAAGACCGCGAAATCGCCGCGGGCTTGCGCGGCTTTCACCACGCCAAAAGTGTATTTCTGCCCAGGCACCGGGAAATCAATCTTGTCGTCGCAGGTGATTTGCAGAAAGACGCCTGTGTCGGGCCCGCCTTTGTAGGCTTGACCAGTGGAGTGCAGGAAGCGCGGTCCAAAACCGAGAACGGTGGCGACCTTTTTCTTGTCGCGCACGGCGTGCCGGATTTTCTGCAGGGCCGCTTCGTTGGCGGCGTTCATGGTGATGTAACCGAGCACCCCGAAGTAGTCGCCGGCCTTGATGCGTCCGAGA
>CATPAM010000320.1 GCA_955651735.1 Candidatus Acidiferrales bacterium
CTCACGGCTTCCACCGGATATTTTCCGGAGGCGGTTTCCGCGGAGAGCATCACCGCGTCAGAGCCGTCAAAAATCGCGTTGGCCACATCGGAAGCTTCCGCGCGCGTGGGGCGCGGATTTTCCGTCATGGATTCCAGCATCTGCGTGGCGGTGATAACCGGGCGGCGAAATTCACGCGCGCGTTTGATAATTGTTTTTTGCACTACGGGGACGCGCTCCGGATTCATTTCCACGCCAAGATCGCCGCGCGCGACCATCACGCCATCCGCGACGCGCAAAATCGCATCGAGATTTTCAATCGCTTCCGGCTTTTCCAACTTCGCGATTACGGGCGTGTCTTTTCCGGCCCGGCGCACCAAACTCTTCGCGAGCACCACATCTTCCGGGCGGCGCACAAAACTCACGGCGATGTAATTCGCGCCGTGCTTCAGGGCGAAGAGCAAATCTTCGCGGTCTTTCGGCGTGAGCGCGGGAACGCGCAACTTCAACCCCGGCAAGTTAATTCCCTTGTGTTCGCCGAGCGCGCCGCCGTTCACCACTTCGCAGATCACTTCGCGGCCGCGCACTTGCTCAACACGCAGCTCGATCAATCCGTCGGAAAGAAGAATGCGGTTGCCGCGATGGACCTCGCGCGGCAACGGTTTGAAGACGGTGCTGACGCGGGTAGAATCGCCGAGCACGCGCGCGGTGGTGATCACGAATTTCTGTCCGCTGCGCAGAATTACCGCCGCGCCGCCGGCAAGCGGCCCAGTTCGAATCTTGGGGCCTTGCAAATCGGCGAGAATGGCGATGGGTTTGTGAATATGCGCGGCCGCCGCGCGCAGCATGGCGATGCTCTCGGCGTGATTTGCATGCGAGCCATGAGAGAAATTGAGGCGGGCGACGTCCATGCCGGCGCGCAGCAGCCGGTCCATGATTCGCGGCGAGCGGCTGGCAGGCCCGATGGTGCAAACGATTTTGGAGTGGCGAAAAGCCATCTATTTGGTTACCGCAAAGTCGGAAACGATGTGCAGCAGCACCGCGACTCCTTTATTGAAGGATGCTACCGAAAGGCGCTCGTCGTCACCGTGCATGCGGGCCAGATCTTCATCGGTGACGGGAAAGGGCCACAAGCCGTAGGCCTGCACGTTGTGCAGGCGCAACTGCGAAGAATCGGTGGCCCAAGGCGATTGATACGGCAGCACCGGAGCGCCGCCGAACTCCTGGGAAGCGACTTTGCTGATGACCGCGTATAAATCAGATTCGAGAGAAGAGGTCGGCGCGGCAAGCCCCGCATTGGGCTGGACTTCGAAGCGCACCTGCGGATCGTTGACCAGCTTAGAGAGCGCGCCGAGCAGAACGTCGATGGTGTCGCCCGGTAGCAAACGAATATTCAGCATGGCGCGTGCTTCGCCGGGAATGACGTTGGCGCGCACGCCTGCCGAGAGCATGGTGGGCGCGATGGTGTCGTGCATCATGGAGCTCCATTGTGGATTCGCATCGGAAATGAAGCGTTGGGCGTGTTCGCCGCGATCGGTGGTGTCGAGGGAACGCATCCACTTGGCGATTTCGTCGTCGGAGACGGCGGCGAGTCCCTCGAAATAGCGGCGCACCACTGTGTTGAAGTGCACGGGCGCGGAGTAGGCGCCGATCTTAGCTACGGCCGCAGCCAGGTGCACGACGGCGTTGTTTTTTGTGGGAATGGAAGCGTGCCCGGAAGGGCCTTTGGCGATGAGCGCAACGTTGACAGAAACCTTTTCGCTGGCTTGCACGGCAACGTATTGCACTTTGCCGCCCTTGGAAATGACTTCGCCGCCTTCGTTCAAGGCGTAACCTGCGGCGAACTTGTCCCAGTTTTTGGCGATGAGGGTTCGGATGCTGGCGTCGCCGCCAGCTTCTTCATCATCGGTGGCGAGAAAAATCACATCGCGGTTTAGGCGCCCGCTCGAACGCTTCAGCGCGATGATGGTCGCCAGGTTCGCGGCCAGCATGGACTTGTCGTCGAGGGCGCCGCGGCCATACATGTAGCCGTCCTTCATCACTGCGCCGAAGGGGTCCACGGTCCACCGGGCACGCTCGGCACCGACAACGTCCATGTGCGCAACCAGAAGCAGCGCGCGCGACGGGTCGGAAATGGCGGAACTGCGCAACCGCGCGACGACGGCGCTGCGACCCGGCGCAACCTCCAGAAGCTCCGGTGTAATTCCTTCTCTCTCCAGAATGCCGGCGATGTATTTCGCGGCAGCCTGCTCGTTGCCGGGAGGATTGGTAGTGTTGATCTGGATGAGCTGCGCAAGCCACACCAGCGCTTCCCTAGAAAGCGCTTCGGTGTCAGCGAGGGGAGAAGGATTGGCCTGAGCGGGCGTGGGATTTGGCGGGATTCCTTGCGCCGCAAGCGGAGCGACCGCCGCAAAGAAGATAATCGCCGATTGCAACAACGTGCGCGTTCCGCTGTTCGAAATCACCAAAGCCATCCTCCATTTTCCACCTGACAATCCTTTGCCCCGTGGGCACTTGGCGCGCCGGCATTTGAGCTGCCAGCAACGCTTTAAAGCAAATGTGCTTCATACTAACATGCGCAGTGTAGGGAACTTGCCGCGCCCGGCGATGAGCAGTTACGTAAGCTCAACGGGTTGGGAGCAAGCCGCCGGCGGACGTTGCTGTGCCGGCGCGAGGCCGTCTATCATTGTAAATTGAGGGACCGAGCATGAGAGCGAATCTTTCCAAGGTTTGGCTGGCATTTCTTGCAGGCGCGCTGAGTTTCGGGCTGGGCGCAATGAATGCGCGCGGGCAGGCGCCGGAAGGGCCGCAGGGCGGTCAGAAGCAGCCGGGCGCGCCGCCAGTGGAGCCCAAGCCTGCGCCTCCACAGCAAAAGCCGCAGGAGGCCGGGGCCAGCATTTCCGTGGAAGTGCCGGTTGTCACCCTCGACGTGATTGCCGCCACAAACCGTGGAGACCTGTTGACGGGCTTAAAGAAAGAAAACTTCCGCGTCATTGACGATGGCACGGCGCAGACCATCAGCAACTTCGGCTCAAGCGAGGCGCCGATCACCATCGTGATGCTGATGGAATTCAGCAGCCGCGGTTACTACGACTGGTTTGCCTACCAGGCAAAGTATTGGGCGGACGCGTTCTTTCCTCAGCTCAAGAAGAACGATTGGGTGGCGCTGGTTACCTTCGACATGAAATCCCGTGTGGAAGTGGATTTCACGCAGAACAAGGATGAAGTGCGGAACGCCCTTTATCATCTCTATTTTCCCGGCTTCAGCGAGTCCAACGTGTTTGACGCCATTCTGGACACCACGGACCGCTTGAAGGATGTAAAGGGCAAGAAAGCAATCTTGGTGCTGGCCACCGGCGTGGATACATTTTCGAAACACACCCTGGATCAAACAATGAAGCTGCTCCGGCAGACGGACACCACGATTTTTTGCGTGGGCCTGGACAAGCCGTACATAAACTTCCTGGAGTCGCACGGCTCGCTGGGTTCGCACATGAACTATCTGCAGGGGGAAAACCAGCTCAAGACATTTGCGCAGATGACCGGCGGATACTCCTGGTTCCCGCAATTTGATGGCGAAATCCCGGGGATTTTCCAGACCATCACGGCGTTTTTGCGCAATCAATACAGTTTGTCGTACACGCCGACGACCGGCGCGAACGATGGGAAGTTTCATAAGGTCAAGGTGGAACTGGTGAAGCCGGACGGCAGCCCTCTGGAGGTTATAGACCAGAAGGGCAAGAAGCAAAAAGTGGTGGTGTACGCGCGCGAAGGATATACGGCAGTGAAGGGCGGCGTGGGCGACTGAGGCTGTTATAGGTTATTAGTTCTTGGTTTTTAGTTCTCGTCCTTCGTGTCCTTAGCCAGCAATCGTTCCCTTGAGGTCCAGGTGGCTCGTACGCGCCGGGAGTCTGGTTTCAATGAAACTTAAAAGGCTAAAAACAGTTTCAGTAGCCGCGAGTGAAATCAACTTGGTTGAATAGCTCACGTCCGTCGAACCATCTTTCCAGCAATTGCCCGAGAATGTCCGCTTGGCGAATCCACAGGCGATCGCTTACGCCGCTGGTGTGCGGGGTGATGAATAAGTTGGGCGCTTTCCATAACGGACTATCTGGCGGAAGCGGCTCGGTTCCGGCGACGTCCACAGCCGCCCCGGCCAGCGCGCCGGATTCGAGCGCGCGGAGCAGCGCTGCCTCATCGAGCAGCGAACCGCGGCCCACGTTGATCAGGTGGGCGCCGCGCTTCATTTTTGCAATCCGCGCAGCGCCCATGAGCTGGGCGGTTTCCTGAGTTTCGGGCGCGGCGACCACGAGGTAATCGACTGCGGGCAGCACTTCGTCGAGTTGCGCCACGGGAACGATTTTCTCCGCGTAGTTTGCATCGCCTTTTCCGGAACGCGTGACGCCCCAAACACGCATATCGAAGGCGTGAGCGCGGCGAGCCAGTTCGCGGCCGATGGAGCCGTATCCCACGATGAGCAAGAGCTGGCCGTTGAGCTCGGTGAGATGCTGCGGCTTGTCCCACAAATCCTGCTGGCCCCAGTGAGAATCGTCTTGGTGACGCACGGAATCAGGGAAATTCCGGGCGAGGGCGACGAGCAAGCCCATGGTGTGTTCGGCCATGGGCACGGAGAAAATGCCGCTGGGGTTGGTGACGACAATTCCGGAATCGCGGAGCTCCGGATACATTAGCTGCGCGACGCCTGCGGCGGTGGAGTGCAGCCACTTTAGTTTTTTGGCGAGCTTGAGCTGCTGCGAGCGCAGCGAGTAACCGACGAAAATGTCGGTGTCCGGCAATTCCTGGGGCAGATGATCGTAGTTGGGAAGATGCAGGACCCTCATTTCCGGCCAACGGCGGCGGAGCGTTTCGGGAACGACGGGCTGCGGGCGCCAGTAGGTAAACGGGTGCCACACGCAGATGACCAATTTTGTTTCGGCTGGGGTAGTTCGCTTCATTCGCTCGATCTATTGTGTTGCCACCACAGGAACAGGCCCACGATGAGGCCGAGGCCGACGGTGCCGACGATGAAGGGGCGAGCGAGCGGTACGGCAAGCCACGCGAGAACAACCAATCCAATGGAGACGAC
>CATPAM010000321.1 GCA_955651735.1 Candidatus Acidiferrales bacterium
CACACCCATGTAACCACCGCTGACGAGCATGTCCTGCCGCAAGGTACCGCTTATATCACCGACGTCGGCATGACGGGCCCGCACGGCGGCGTGATCGGCATGGACCGCGGGGCAATCATCAAGCGCTTCCTCGACGGCCTTCCGGCGCGCTTCGAGGTGGCCTCCGGCGACGTGCAAATGAACTGCGCGTTGATTGAAACCGACGATGGCGGCCGACGCAATGCGGCCGGCCGCCTCCGCGCCCGCTCCATCGAGCGCCTGCGCTTCCGCATCGATTGAGGACGCCAGCCGCAACCGCGGGCAACTCCCCAACGTCTGTAGTAATCTCAGCCCTTGCGGCAACAAAAGGCGACGGCGACGCAGCCCGCCTAAGAAGGCGGGCGCTACAAGGACAAACCTGCGTGAAAATCCCAGCGGCTTTGTGCCTGCTTGCGTGCCTGGCAAGCACAAGCTTCGCGCAAGAGGAAGACGAGCTAACCGCGAAGGCCCGCGTTCTTCCGACAATCGGCCCTGGATTGCGTTCCATCAGAGTCGGCGCGGACGGCAATACGTACGTGCTGATCGCTCCCGCAAGCTATGTTGCCGTCTTCGGCAAAGACGGCAAGCTCATCAGGAATGTGCCCTCCTACGCAGGAACCTCGGGCCCGCAGTCGCCGGAGCTGCGCTCCATCCGCTTCGGGGAAAGTATGGATGTCGATGCCTCCGGCACGGTGTACGTTGCCGACCGCGCGGCCAATGCCATAAAAATCTGGGACCCTGCAGGCCACGCGCGGTTGGCGCAAGTAAACGCGCCGCTGTCCATCGCTGCGCTTCCGGATGGCGAGGTTGCCGTCGCCACACTGCGCGAACCGCACCTGGTGATCGTCTTCGACAAGAATGGCCGCGACGTGCGCGAGTTTGGCGACCCCGAGCCGCTGACCGATCGAAGCGACCTCAATCGATTCCTGAACATCGGTGAGCTCGCCAGCGACGCGCAAGGCCATCTTTTCTATGGATTTGCCTATACGCCGGAGCCAACCGTCCGCCAATACGACCGCTTTGGCTACGCCGCCCTGGACATCCAATACACGGCCCTGGATGCCGCACCGGAGGCTCAGGCCATTCGCCGCGAAATCCAGCGCCAGGAGAAGAAAAACGACGCCCCCGTCTTTAAACGCGTCCTGAACGCCGTTGGAGTCGACCGCGACTCCGGCGAAGTCTGGATGGCGGTGGGTAATAACCTGCTGCGCTTCGATAAAGAAGGCACCCGCCGCGCCGGGTATAAGCTGTACACGCCGGAGGGGGCACGTCTCGAGCCAAACATGATTCTCGTGGAGAGAGATCGTTTACTGATCGGAAGCGACCCTCTGGGCATCTATGTCTTCGCACGCCCTGACAAAAAAACTTCGCAATAGCTGGAGTTTTCCTCAGGTTGTCCTTGTGCATTTCCGTTCTTGAGCCTATGCACTTTGCAAAGTTTCCGTAAAATTTCCTTTCAAATCAGCGGATGGCAACTCGTGTACCAATTTCTTCGGCTTGTGGAAAAACTGTGCACGGGATGTGAACACTCCACAACTCCTTCGCGCACTTTTCCCTTGCCCCCTGCGCTTCAATCAGCGACAATCCCGCGCTGACTCTAGCATCAATGGAGAGAGCCGAACGTTTTGAAACAACGCGCGGGGCAATTAAGAAGCTTCGTCGCGAGTAGACCCCAAGTTCTGAAAAACGATAGACGGTATACGGAGTCTGGCTATTCCACAACTTTTTCACACCTGTGGAAATGGTTGAGGGTGCGTTTTTTCTTGTGATGACAGCTGCCACCAATCCGGCGCGCGAGCGCGAACCCGCCAACGCATGGGAGAAGTTCCTGGAACTCGTGAAGTCCAGGGTCAGCATCAATACCTACACCACGTGGTTCCAGCCCACGCGGCTGAACCGCGCCGAGGGCGAGAATCTGTACGTTCAGATCCCCAGCACCGTCTTCCGCCAGGTGCTCACGCGCACCTACGGGGAAATCGTCAAGGCCGTCTTCCACCAGCTTGGCACGCCCAACCTCAAGGTGCATTATGTTTGCACCGAAGAAGAGGCCGCGCCGGCTCCCGTGGTGGCGCCGCCCAAGCAATCCAAGCTCGATTTCGACAACAACGACCACCAGCTCAACCTGCGCTACACCTTCGACTCCTTCGTGGTCGGCAAGTCCAATGAATTTGCGCACGCGGCATCTAGAGCCGTGGCCGAGCAGCCTTCCAAAGCCTACAACCCGCTGTTCCTCTACGGCGGGGTGGGCATGGGCAAGACGCACTTGATGCACGCCATCGGGCACACGATTAAGAAGCGCAATCCGGCCATGCGCCTGTGCTACGTCAGTGCCGAGAAATTCACCATCGAAGTGATTAATTCTTTGCGCTTCGACCGCATGATCACTTTCCGCGACCGCTTCCACACCGTGGACGTCTTACTGGTGGACGATATTCAATTCATCGCCGGCAAAGAACGCACGCAGGAAGAGTTCTTTCACACCTTCAACGCGCTTTACGAGCAGCAGAAGCAAATCGTCATTTCCTCGGACTGCTTGCCCAAGGACATCAATTCCATCGAGGAACGATTGCGCTCGCGATTCGAGTGGGGGCTGATCGCGGATATTCAGCCGCCCGACCTGGAAACCAAGATCGCCATCTTGCAGAAGAAAGCCGAGAACGAGCGCTTCCCGCTGCCCGACGACGTAGCCGAATACATCGCCCGCGCCATCAAGTCCAACGTGCGCGAGCTGGAAGGCGCGCTGACTCGCCTGATGGCCTACGCCTCGCTCACCGGCGCCACGGTCTCGCTAGCCACCGCGCAGCAGGTGCTCCGCAATATCATCGCTTCGCAAGAAAAGCGCGTCACGATCGACCTGATTCAAAAGCGCGTCAGCGAGCATTTCAATCTTCGCGAGCAGGATCTGAAGATTCGCAGTAATACGCGCGCTATCGCTTTCCCGCGGCAAGTGGCTATGTACATCGTCAAGCAGCTCACCACCGCCTCTCTTCCCGAGATCGGCCGGCAATTCGGGGGCAAGCATCACACCACTGTGCTTCACTCCATTAATAAAATCGAAGAGATGCGCCGGTCCGATAAGGACCTAAATCGTGTAATCACCCGCCTCATGGATGCGCTGCAGTAAATTTCGCCGTTTATCCCACCTCTAGAAATATTTATCCCCCAAACGAACGTGGCCGTTGCAGCCTCCGGCCTTCCTACGAACCTGTGGAGATCATCTGTGAATCATCTGAATTTTCTGTTGACGCCGTTGGATGAAAATGGAGCGGAACCCTCCGCGGTCGGTCGCGCTTCTGGTTTTTCCTCGATTCGCACAATTGTCCGCCGCTACAAGTTCCCAGCATACGCCGCACAACAAGTCAGTTGTAACGCTTTCCACCAATCCACAGCGATCATCACAACAACAAGCCTTACTGGCTTCAAGAAATGAGTTTGAATCTCTATATGTGTGAATCTTGTGGTGATGATCTTTATTCTTGACGAGAAGCTCGTTACTCGCCGTAGCTGGCACCGCGCCAAGACAGTTGGACTGTGTGCTTCCTCATCGCAACTCATTTCCACAGCCCAACCCAGCGTTGGTACTTTTCACTACCTTGAAAAGCGAGTAAAGTACCGCAGCAGCATGAAGTTTAAGCAAACGCCATTTGACCGCTCTACGGTCGCAAGGTCACAATGACAGCACCAGTAACCGCTCGCGAGGATTATCAATCGATGGAATTCAGTGTCTCAAAATCAGCGCTATTGAGTGAGCTCAGCACCACGCAAGGTGTGGTCGAGCGTAAGACCACTATCCCCATCCTCTC
>CATPAM010000322.1 GCA_955651735.1 Candidatus Acidiferrales bacterium
GATCTCGGCGATCTTGCGTCCGCGAATGTCCGCAAAACGATGGCCCAAAATCTCCTCGCCGGTACGGTTGAGCAGCACGACGCGGCCCTCGGTGTCCGTGGTGATCAAGCCACCGCCCATGGAGTGAATGATGTCTTCGGTGAAATCTTGCAGGTCGAGCAGCTCCTCGCGCTTTTTTTCGAGTTCGCGCCCCTTACTGCGAAGTGACTGCGCGAGCAGTCCGGCCAAGTAGGCGACGGCAAGAAAGCCGAGCAGGTTGCTCAGGAACCATAGCCGCAGCACTTCGGTGGTCGGACTCCCGACGTAGGTCCGGGGAATTTTGCCTTCGTAAGCAAGCAACGTCAGTGCACCGAGCAGCGCCACGCAAACGGAGGCGGTGGCGAAAGCGACGTTGCGGGAAAACAGGATACTGGCAACGATGATGACCAGCAGGTACAGCGAAATGAAATAGCTTTCCTGCAGGCCGGTGGTGTACACCAGCGCAGAGATCATCACCACGTCGCTGACTACCTGCGCCGGGCCGTGCCACCGCGCCCTGGGCAGCCAGCGCACCAAGATGATGTGCAGAGTGCCCAGGGTGATCCAGAAAATCACCAGAGGCAGGAAGTAGCGGCTGGAACCCGCCAAGGGCAGATACGTGGGCCAGGCGACGCCTACGCTCAGAATCAAGGCAATCATCAGCAGACGCACACGCGTCAGCCAATCGAGCCATTCCCGTGTCGTGTGGCCTTGTTCCATATCGTTCCGGTCCTTTAGGGCTGCAGCCTGCCGGCCGGTCCAGGTCCCTGCTTAATGCGCGAAGGCCGGCAAGCCCCTCCGGCCTTCGCAATTTGATTAGACGCTGTTTGCCAATCCCGGCACACTAGTGATTCGAACTCAACTGACCGATAAGCGAGAACAGCGGTAAGTACATGGAAATAACCACTCCGCCGACCACCAGCCCCAAAAATACGATCATGACCGGCTCGAGAGCTGTCAGCAAGTCCTTCACCGCGGCGTCGACTTCGTCTTCATAGAAGTCCGCAATCTTCTGGAGCATGGCATCCATCGCACCAGTCTGTTCGCCGACGCCGATCATCTGCGTGACCATGCCCGGAAAAACATCCGTCTCGCGCAGCGGTTCGGTAAGCGACTTGCCTTCTTCGAGTGCCTTGCGAACCTTTAGCAGCGCCTTCTCGACGACAGCATTTCCGGCGGTTTTCGCGGTGATGTCCAGACCTTCGAGGATGGGTACGCCGCTGGAGATGAGCGTGCCCAGCGTGCGGGTAAAACGCGCCACCGCAATCTTCCGCAACAACAGACCGATCACCGGCGCTTTCAGCAGGCCGGCGTCGATTATGTAGCGTCCCTGCGGCGTTCCGTACCAAATCTTAACGCCGACAATCGCGGCCACGAGCCCGAAAAAGATGGCAAGTCCGAAATAACTGGCGACGAAGTTGCTCAAACCGATGACGATTCTGGTCGGCAGAGGCAGCGTGACGCCCAAACCGGCGAACAACGTGGCGAAGATCGGCACCACTTTCCAGAGCAACAAGGTGATGACGCTGGCAGCAACCGTCAAAACGCCGACTGGGTAAACCAATGCGGATTTCACGGCGCGTTGCAGCTTGACGTTCTTTTCGATGTACAGCGACAGGCGCTGCAGAATGGTGTCGAGAATACCGCCCGTCTCACCGGCTTCCACCATGTTGACATACAGCGTGTCAAAGACTTTCGGAAACTGCCGCATGGCTGCGGAAAGCGTCGCACCGCCCTCGACCGCGGATCTGGTCCCGGTGAGCACTTTCTGAAAGAGCTTGTTTTCCTGTTGCCCGGCCAGAATCTCCAGGCACTGGACCAGCGGCAAGCCGGCGTCGATCATCACCGAGAACTGGCGCGTGAAGACCGCTAGCTCTTTCGCCGTTACCGAGCCGCCGAATGTCGGCAGGTTAAATTCCTTGCCCTTCTCCGACATCTTGGTAGCGGTAATCTGCTGCCGTCGCAGGATATTCTGTAGTTCGGCCTTGCTCGTCGCGGTCACTTCGCCGCTGACGGCGCCCCCCGCTCTATTCGTTCCGCGATATGTGTAGACCGGCATTTCACTCCTCCTCATTCACCCGGCACCGCAACGTGCCGTCATGTGCTACTCCCAGGGTCTTAGCGTTTCGATGCCACCGGCGTCTTCGCTCCTCCGCCCGACGGTGATGACACGCCGCGATTAATCATGTCTTGCAGCTCGTCGGGATTCGACGAGCGGGACAATGCCATGTCCAGGGTAATCAACTTTTGGAAATAGGCATTTGCCAAGCCCTGGTTGAATGTCTGCATGCCGGTCTGCCCGGTGCCGGTCTGCATTGCCGAATAGATCTGGTGAATCTTGTCTTCGCGAATCAGGTTGCGGATCGCCGGCGTGGGGATGAGCACCTCCATCACCATGGCGCGGCCGCGCCCATCAGCGCGCGGCAGAAGCGCCTGACAAAGAATTCCCTCGATAACCATGGACAGCTGCGCACGAATCTGCGGCTGCTGGTGCGACGGAAAGACGTCGATGATGCGGTTGATGGTCGAGGAGGAGGAATTAGTGTGCAAGGTCGCAAAAGTCAAGTGGCCGGTTTCCGCGATGCGCAATGCGGACTCGATGGTCTCCAAATCGCGCATCTCGCCGATGAGCACCACGTCGGGGTCTTCGCGCAATGCGGCACGCAGCGAGTTTGAGAAGGAATGCGTATCGGCGTGCACTTCGCGCTGATTCACCAGGCACTTTTTGTGATTATGAAGGAACTCGATGGGATCCTCGATGGTGATCATGTGCTCTTCGCGTTCGCTGTTGATCTTATCGAGCATAGCGGCGAGCGTCGTCGACTTGCCGGAACCGGTCGGGCCGGTGACCAGCACCAGTCCGCGCGGTTTTTCGCAGAGCCCCTTCACCACCAAGGGCAAGCCAAGCGCATCGAAGCCTTTAATTTCCCACGGAATAGTACGGAACACGGCGCCCACCGCGCCGCGCTGATTGAAGACGTTGCCGCGGAAGCGCGCCAGATTCTTCAAGCCGAAGGAAAAGTCCAGCTCCAGGTTTTCCTCGAAACGATGTTTTTGCGTGTCTGTCAGCACGCTGTAGGCCAGCGACTTGGTGTCCGAAGCGGTGAGCGGGGGCATATCCAGGGACCGCAACTTCCCGTGCACACGCACGCGCGGGGCGCTATTGGTGGTGATGTGCAGGTCGCTGCCACCCATCTCAATCATCTTTTTCAGCAATTCACTCAGCGTAATTCCAGGCATAGTGCACCTTTTTTCTACAGAACCGTTTCGCGCAGCACTTCTTCCATGGTGGTCTGGCCCAAGGCGACCTTGATCAACCCGCTGCGCCGCAGGGTGATCATGCCCTGCTCGATGGCTTTCTTCTTCAATTCCAGTGCTGACGCTCCGACAAGAATCAGCTCGCGCAACTCGTCGTTAATTTCCATCACTTCGTACAAGCCGGTGCGGCCCTTGTAGCCGCCCTTGTTGCAGGTCGAGCAGCCTTTGCCGTGATAGATCTTAGTCTTCTTGGCCTCTTCGGGCGAATAGCCGGCGTCGATCAAAGCCTGCTCCGGGACCTCCAGCTCCTCCTTGCAGTTCGCGCAGATGCGGCGCACGAGGCGCTGCGCGCAAATCAGGTTCACCGAGGTGGCGACGAGAAATGGCTCGATACCCATGTTCATCAAGCGGCTGATCGTAGAGGGCGCATCGTTGGTGTGCAGCGTGGAAAGCACCAAGTGTCCAGTGAGCGCGGCCTTGACCGCGATTTCCGCCGTTTCAAAGTCGCGGATTTCGCCGACCAGGATGATGTTGGGGTCTTGGCGCAAGAAGGCGCGCAGCGCGGCGGCGAAGTTCAAGCCGATCTGTTCTTTCATCTGCACCTGGTTGATTCCGGCCAACTGGAATTCGACGGGATCTTCCGGGGTCATGATGTTGGTATCCACCGTATTCAGGCGCGAAACCGAGGAATATAGTGTGTTCGTTTTGCCCGACCCGGTCGGCCCGGTGACTAGCACCATGCCGTAAGGCTTCAAAATCTGGCGCTCGAACTTCTTCAATGACTCCGGCTCGAATCCCAACTTGGTCATGTCCAGCCGCAGGTTTTCCTTATCCAGCAAGCGGAGCACGATCTTTTCGCCGTACAGCGTCGGCACCGAGGAAACGCGGAAGTCGAGTTCCTTCTTCTTGCCATCCGCGCGGTACTTGATCATGATGCGGCCGTCTTGCGGCAGGCGCTTTTCCGCGATGTCCAGTTTGGCCATGATCTTGATGCGGCTGGTCATCGCGTCTTTCAAGCGCAGCGGCGGACTCATCACGGTTTGCAGCACGCCGTCTACGCGGAAGCGCACACGCATTTCCGTCTCGTAGGGTTCGAGGTGAATATCGCTGGCGCCTCGCTTCACCGAGTCGGTCAAAATGAGGTTGACCAGCTTGATGATAGGCGCCTCTTCGGCCGCTTTTTCCAGCGACGCGGCGTCCAGCTCCGCTTCTTCCGCGGCCAGCTCGAGTTCCTCGTCGTCGACAAGGTCCTTCATCATCTTGCTGAGCTCTTCGGAGTCGGCGTCAGAACCGCCGTAGAAGCGCGTGATCGCTTCGCCGATCGCTGACTCGGAGGCGACCACCGGTTCGACGTTGAAGCCGGTCATGAACTTGATGTCGTCCATGGCGAAGACGTTGGTGGGGTCCGTCATCGCAATGGTCAAAACCGAGCCAACGCGCGAAAGCGGTATGACCTGGTAGCGCAGCGCGGTATCCTGCGGGATCAGTTTGATGACGTTGGGATCGATTTCGTAAAACTTGAGGTTGATGGAAGGAACGCCGTACTGGCGGGATAAGACTCCCGTAATGTCGTCGTCGGTAATGAAGCCCATTTTGGTCAGGCAGCTTCCCAGCTTGCCGCCATTGGTGCGCTGGAAATCGAGCGCCTTCTGGAGCTGCTCTTGAGTAATCAGGCTTTCTTTGAGCAAAATTTCGCCGAGCCGGACAGACATCCGTGCACTCCCAACCGAACAGCAACTATCGCCAACCTTAGCAAAAGCAGGCTACGCGGGCTGACAGAAATTGTTAGCCCGTTCTGAAATGGCTAATACCTGTACTCCCGGTCAGGTCGGCGAAAGCAAAGGACAGGCGCGCGATTTTTACGAAAAGCGCAGCCTGCGCTGATTGACTTGGCTCGCAGCCGCCGCTATCGTGCCAAGAAGATGCCCAGTATGCCGCAAATCGAAGCCGTGGCGAATCCTTCGGCGTGCATCGCGCCGGCCGCACCGCGGGTTGATCTGCGCACCTATTATGATGCCCTTTTCGACGCGCACGGGACGCAGAATTGGTGGCCGGGCCGCTCGGCTTTCGAGGGCATCGTCGGCGCCATTCTTACGCAAAACACTTCGTGGACCAATGTCGAGCCTGCCATCCGGAATCTGCACCGCGAAAAGCTGCTGACGCCTCGGGCCGTGGAAACCGCTTTTTTGGCACGGCTGGCCCGGCTGATACGCTCTTCCGGCTACTTCCGCCAGAAGGCCAAAAAACTGAAATGCTTCGTCCACTTTCTTCGATCTGAGTACGGCGGTTCGCTTACAAGAATGTTCCGCACGCCAACGGCGGACCTGCGCGAGAAGCTGCTCTGTGTTCATGGGATCGCCCCGGAAACGGCGGACTCCATCCTGTTCTATGCAGGCGAGCACCCTGTGTTCGTGGTTGACGCCTACACCCGCCGGCTGCTTGAGTGGCACGCGCTCGCCACGCCGGCGCAGAGCTACGAACAAATCCGCCGGCTCTTTGAAGGCAGCCTTCCTGGCGACGCGCCGCTGTATAATGAATTCCACGCCCTGATTGTTCGCACCGGCAAGGAGTATTGCCGAACACGCAATCCTTGCTGCAGTGAGTGTCCGCTGCACTCCTTTCTGCCGCGCGCGATTCAGGCTAATTTATGAGTTCACTCGAGCCAAGACAGCGCTGGACTTTGGGCATCGGCGCCGCGCTTCTTACCCTGCTGCTGGCGGCGGTGTTTACGTTTGGTTCGTTGGACGTGCCGTTCGAACCGGGAAATTGGCGCCAACTGTTGCCGCTATACGCGGTTTCCAGTTTCATCACCGCGGCGTTTCTCGTGTTTTTCATGATTCTCATGCGCACGGTGCTGCGCCTTTGGGCGGAGCGCAGCAAAGAGCAGCTCGGTGCGCGTTTCAAGACCAAGATGGTCGTCGGCGCCATGGCCTTATCGCTGCTCCCCGTGCTGTTCATGTTTCTGGTCAGCTATTCGCTGCTCAACCGCACGCTGGGCCGCTGGTTCCCCCGCCCTCTGGAAATCGCCTCGGAGCAGACGCAAAACCTGCTGAATGATCTTGGGCGCACCAGCACCCTGCCGCGCCTTCGCACGCTGGCGCGACAGGCACAGTCGAATGCGTCGCTTCCAACAAACGAACTGCTGCAACATGCCTTCTCCTCGGGGTTGGACGCCGTTTGGCTTCTGGACAAAGACGGCAAGCCGGTGCGCGGCGGCGTGGTGTGCGAAGAACAGCCCGAAGACCGCAACGGCGCCATCTGTCAGCGCGCGGGAGTTCTCGGCAGCCTGCTGCATACGCTTCCCAGTGGCGTTGAGGTATGGCAAGCGCAAGGAAGGAATTATCTGGTCGCCCGCATTCCGACCGCCGAGAACGGAAAGAACGCTGGGTATGTGGCCGCTGGTTATCGTACAAGCCCCGATTTTCTGAACCGATTCACTCTGATCCAGACAAAGCTCCGCGAGTACGAAACCGAGAAGCAGAATTTGCGCGCGCTGAAACGCCAGATGCTGCTGATTCTCGCTTTCTTCACCATCCTATTGCTCTTTTCCGTGATGTGGCTGGCGCTCTTTCTTGCCAAGCAGGTGACTGTGCCGATTCAGGCGCTTGCCGAGGGCACGCGCGAAGTCTCCGCCGGCAATTTTGACTACCAAGTTCCCGAGCAGGCGCAGGACGAGCTGGGCGTGCTGGTGCGTTCCTTCAACGCCATGACCACGCAGTTGCGCGACAACCGCTCGCAGATCGACCAATTCACGCGCAACCTGCAACAAGCGGTGCAGGAGTTGGAGCGACGGCGGCAGTTGATGGAAACGGTGCTGGAAAACATTCCCACGGGCGTGATCTCGCTCGATGCCGACGGCGCCATTTTGCGCGGGAATACCGCCGTCGGGCGCATGTTCGGCACTGCTGCTCGGGATGCGCACTCGCTGGAAGAGCTGCTCGGGACGGAAGCAGCGCGCACCGTGCAGCACCTCATGCGGCGGTCGCTGCGCATGGGCGTGGTTTCGCGAGAGATTGAGACGGTCGTCGCCGGGCGGGTGCTGCACGCCGCCGTTACGGTCAGCTCGCTCGGCCCGCGCCGCGCCAACACCGGCTTCGTTCTAGTGCTCGATGATTTGACCGAAATGCTGCGCGCACAAAAATCCGCCGCGTGGCAGGAAGTGGCTCGCCGCATCGCTCACGAAATCAAAAATCCACTCACGCCCATCCAGCTCTCCTCCCAGCGCCTCGCGCGCTTTCTGGATCGCCGCGACACCTCGGACCCCGCCGCGCCTCCGCGCGATCCCGAGCTCACCCGGCTTGTCCAGGAATGCTCCCGGCTGATCGAGCGCGAAGTCTCCACGCTAGCCGCGCTGGTCAATGAGTTCTCGCAGTTTGTGCGCTTCCCCGCTGCCAAGCTGACTCCCACCAGCGCCAATACGATCGTGCACGAGGCAGTCGAAGTTTTTTCCGGTCGCCTCGATGGCGTAACCATGAAAACCTCGCTAGCCGAAAATCTCCCCACCGTGCGCGCCGACAGCGGGCTGCTGCGCAGCGTCGTTGTCAATCTGATCGACAACGCCGCGGAAGCGCTGGAAACCTGCTCCCTGCGCGAGATTACGGTCATCACTCGAGCGCATGATGACTCCGAGACGGTCGAAATCTGCGTGCAAGACACCGGACACGGCATCTCCCCGCAGGATAAGGACAAGCTTTTCCTGCCCCAGTTTTCGACCAAGGATCGCGGGACGGGACTGGGGCTGGCCATCGCTGCGCGCATCGTCGCCGAGCATGGCGGCAGCATTCACGTCGAGGACAACTTCCCGGTTGGCTCGCGCTTCGTGATCGAACTCCCTGTCTCCGAGCCTACAGTTGCTGCCGCCGAGCGTGCCGGGGTGGAAACTTCTACATGAGCGCCCGCCCCCATCTGCTGGTCGTCGACGACGAA
>CATPAM010000323.1 GCA_955651735.1 Candidatus Acidiferrales bacterium
ATAGCGCCGCGCAGAATCCGGCCAGCATCAGCGCCAACGCCGAACCTCGGCGCACCCGCTTGCGGAAAAACGCCACGGCGAATCCCGACAGGGTCACCAGCGCCAGCACCTCCAACAATGTGATCATCGATTGCCATCCTTTCCAGAAGGCGCCTTGAAAAATGAGCAAACTCAAAAGGTTCGACCCGCCAAACCCTGCCTGCTCCAACTGCTGCTGCCAGGGCTCAATGTAACCGCTATACAACGCGTACACGCCGGTTGCGGCCAGCCCAAACGCTACCGTCCAAATCCATTGCATGGACCTCCGCGCCCGCTCTTGAAACTGCGCCAGCCGGGCGGGCAGCGCCTCCTCTTCTTCCAGCATCGCGCGCGTCAACAAACGCGATTCACGCTCCAGGGCGCGCAGCAACGTGCGGCATGCCGCGCAGTCCTGGGTATGCGCGGAAACCTCCTGCGCACGTGCGCGGTCCAGTTGCCGCTCGATATACATCATGCAGGTCATTTCGTCGAGGTGCTGCATGGCTGCATCACCCGATAAATTATCGGCTTCCTTCACGAGGTCCCTCCCGCGGCCAGCGCGCCGCCTTGGCCCAGCGCCTGCCGCAGTTCATGCCGCGCGCGAAGCAAGACCACGCCCACAAAGGCGCGCCGCACTCCCAGCGCATCGGCAATTTCGTCGTAACTCATGTCGGAGTAGTAGCGCATCACTAGCGCCATGCGTGCCCGCGGCCCCAGTTTCCCGAGCGCCCGCCGCACCTCTTCGCTGGTTCTCTGTTCAATCAGTCTGTCCAATTGATTCGGATCCGGGTGCTCCAGCGGCAGGTTCTCCAAATCGTCGGTTTCCTTGTCCTGGCGCGTCTTGCGGCGCCGCAGCACGTCCCAGCAATGGTTGGCTGCGACTTTGTAAAGCCATGCCGTGAACGAACGGCTCTGGTCGTATTGCAGCAGCTTGTTGTCGCGCATCAACTTCGCAAATATATCCATGGTGGCGTCTTCGGCGTCTTCCCGGGTCGGCAGGGCTCGCCGGCAGAAACGGAAAATCGCGGATGCATATTCCCGGTAAAGCACCCCCCAGGCATCGGCATCCCCTGTCCGTGCCCGAGCAATCGCCTCTGTAGGCTCGGTCTTTCCCGGCGCGCTCATCCGCTCTGGTCTCGGCGCATCCATAGACTAGTACGCAGCAAACACCGCAAAAATTACACATTGCAATGCCGCCGGCTGACCTAAAGCTACCCCCAGCACTGGAGCGCGTAGGGGTGTCCTACCCGCTGCCGACACCACGCCACCCGCGGCGTACTGGTCCAGCACTCTACCAGAAAAGCAGCGAACGCTGATGTTAAGGGCCTTTGCCCGCCTGCAGGGCACCAGAAGGGCTCTAGCTTGAGATCAAGAAAATTCAGGTGAGTAAGAAGGGCAGGACTATTCGGGGTTAATTCGTTTGAGTGGCTAGGCGGCGATCAAGGTTCATGGCTAGGTTTTGGTCTAGAACGACGGCGACGTAGCGGGCGCAGGTCTGCATCTCGCGGGAGGCCCAAGTGGCGATGCTCGGTACCTTAGCTCGGCTGATCTGCTCAAGCTTCGCTATCGCACGATAGTAGAGGGAAACTTCGTTGAGCCAGGGGCTGCTCTTTTTCAAGTCGGGCGATAGTTGGTCGCACAGATTCATCAGGCGGCCAAAGTCCCCGGCGCCAACGGCTGTGGCGTCGATTCCAGCAGCCAATTGCAGGGAGTCAGACACCTGCTGGCTCGCGGAGCTGATCCAAATGGCTCGCCATTGCGATACGGCGAACCGCATCAGCGCGAAGCCTGAAAACAACAGGATGCAGAGTGAGAGCATTTTGGCTTTTCTCGACTCAGTCATCTTGCAGTCTTAGGGTGTTCGCGCCAATGGTCCAAGTGTACCGTCCAACCGGGACCTTGGTACAGCTGCCCGGAATTCTAAGCTATTGCAAATAAGGCTGTTATTAGTTCTGAGCCGCGCAGTTGGCCCCCGGGCTGGCTCGGTAGTGGGACAGTAACGATCGTGCAATGTCAAACGGAATCCGCCTTGACCCCCACACATTCCAGCCCTAAGGTACACAGATTGCGTGTAGTCACTCCGCGCTCTCCATGAACGACACAACTCAGCTCCGCCCGCTGCCTTCTTCCACGGAGCCGGGCGCTAAGGAACTAGCGGAGGAGCGCCGGCGCATTGACAGACGCGACTGGTGGGTGCGCGGCTATTCCATATTCGTCATTCTTCTTCTTACTTTTGCCGTAATCTCTCTCACTCTCCCGGCAGTTTTGACCGGTGCGGAAACATTCTTCAAGATCAAACTGACCGAAGCGGTGTTTGGCCTGATCACGCTGATCGTACTTTTTAATATCTATACGATCTATCAGGAAATACTCATCAAACGTCTGCGCGGGCAGCTCCTCGAAAAGCAGGATCATTCCTATATTCTTCGCAACCTGGCGATGATCGATCCCCTGACCGGCCTCTACAACCGCCGTTTTGCGGAGCAGCGCCTCGCTGCAGAGGTCGCTCGCTCCGAGCGTCGCGGCCATCCGCTCACCGTGCTTACGCTGGACCTGAACAACTTCAAGGAGATCAATGACACGTACGGCCATCCCGCCGGCGATCTAGTGCTCCAGGAATTTGCTTCGCGCTTGAACAAAGTCATCCGCGGATCAGACTTGGCGGTCCGTTGGGGGGGCGACGAGTTTCTTGTGGTCCTTCCCGAGTGCACGCTGGAGCAGCTCAAGCTTGTTCTGGAACGGCTCAGGTCCTTCGAGCTCGATTGGCAAGGTCAGAAAATCCCAGTCACCTTCTCCGCCGGCTGGAAGGATTACGAAATGGGAGACCGGCCGGAAGAAATGCTCGCTCAAGCTGACCAAGCTTTGTACACAAGCAAACGGGCCAGCAAGAAGCCCCTGCGCGCCCCAAAACCAGCGGTCTCAGTGAAAGCGTAGTTCCCGCCTTCGTAGCTGTTTCCGACTTCTCTTCCAATGCGTTACAGTGGAATGTCACATTGCTGCCGGAATTTCGCTTTGCCTCCCGCGGCTCGCATCCATGACCAACAACTTGCCATCTCTAGTAATCGTGGGCCGCCCCAACGTCGGCAAGTCTACGCTTTTCAACCGTCTGACCGGCACCCGTCGCTCCATCGTGACCAACGAACCAGGCATCACTCGCGATCGCATCTACGGCAAAGCGGAATGGCGCGGCCGCTCGTTTGAGATTGTCGACACCGGTGGAATCGTTCCCGACGACAAGGCACTCATCCCTCAAGAGATTCTGCGGCAAGCCCATGTGGCTATTGACAAAGCTGCGCTGCTTTTACTTGTTGTCGACAGCCAGGCCGGGATCATGCCGCTTGACGAAGAGTTGGCTCGCCTTCTGCGCAGCACTGGCAAACCTTTTTTTGTCGCGGTAAACAAGGTCGATTCGCCCGTGCAAGAATCTAACGCGGCCACTTTTTACCCTCTTGGTGTACCCGTGTTCCCGATCACCGCCGAGCACGGCACCGGCGTGGACGATCTCCTCGATGCCGCCATAGCGCAGGTCTCGGGCGCTTCTGGACTGGTGCCGGAAGATGCTCCGCCAGCGACCGCAGTTGAAGAGCGCGGCCCTGTGGAGATCGCCATTATTGGGCGCCCCAACGTCGGCAAATCCACTCTGCTCAATCGCATGGTCGGCGAAGAACGCGCCATCGTCTCTCCCGTGCCGGGGACGACCATGGACACTGTGGACACCGAAATCATTCGCGACGGCCGCACTTATCGCTTCGTGGACACGGCCGGCATTCGCCGCAAGGGCAAAACCAACCTGGTCGCGGAAAAACTCAGCGTGCTGATGGCGCGTCGCGGGCTCGAGCGTGCCGACGTCGCACTCCTCGTGGTCGATAGCGAGCAGGGCGTCACACAGGGCGACGCGCAAATCGCCAGCTACGCCGAAGAGTCCGGCCGCTCCGTCATTATCGTCATGAACAAATGGGACTTGGCCGCCGAGGCTGCGCGCCAATCTGCCGCGCGCGACGCAGACACCACCAAGGGCAGGGCGAAGCGCGGCCTACACGAAAAACACAAATTCAATGACCTTGATAAGAGCAAGCTGCTTTTCGATTACGAAAAAATGGTCCGCGGAAAGCTGAAGTTCCTCAGCTATGCGCCCATCGTCTTTATGTCTGCCAAAACCGGCGAGCGCGCGCAAAAGCTATTTCCGCTGATCGACCAGGTGGCCAGCGCTCGCAAAAACCGCATTTCCACTCCGGAGCTCAATCGCTGGCTAAAAGAAGACGTCGACCTGCAGCGCGGCAGCACGCCCAAAGCGCGCCCCGTGCGTATCTACTACATTACACAAGCAAAAGCGTCACCGCCCACATTTCTTCTCTTCACCAACCAGAAGACGCCCCTGCACTTCAGCTTCGAGCGCTTCCTGGAGAACCAACTGCGCAAAAAATTCGATTTCACCGGCTCGCCCGTTCGCTTCGTCCAGCGCCTTCGCAAGCGCGGCGAGCGAAACAGACATGAAGATTGAAGTCCTGCCCTCCGCGAACACCCTCTACTGCGATGCCCCGCAAACTGCTAGGATTGTGGCCAGCAGGCCGGATCACGCATGGCGCACAACGGCACCGCAACGCAAACCGCCACCGAGCAGCGGCTCTATCGCATTGGCGAAGTCAGCCGCCTCACCGAACTGAAACCTTTCGTGCTGCGCTATTGGGAAAGCGAATTCCCTATGCTCGAACCGGTAAAGAGCCCCACCGGCCACCGCATGTATCGCCAGGAAGACGTCGACCTGGTCTTCAAAATCAAGCGCTTGCTCTACGACGAGGGATTTACCATCGCCGGCGCGCGCCGCCATCTCCGCGAAAATGGCACGGCTAGCTGCGAGACCATTTCTTCGGGGCCGCACAATGAAAACGCCGCTGAACTTTTGAGTCGCAAAATGCTGCTCGATTTGCGCGACACGCTGCGCGCTTTCTTGACGCTTCTCGAACGCCGGTGATACGCTCGTAGTCTGCCGCGGTCGGGACGTAGCGCAGCCTGGTAGCGCGCACGCTTGGGGTGCGTGAGGTCGCTGGTTCAAATCCAGTCGTCCCGACCACTTCTTCCTTCCCTCGCGACGCTGGACGCAATTTTCGATGGAGCACGCGCGCTCGATCTTTGAGACTACATTTTGCCAATGCCGCACATTTTGTTGACCAATGACGACGGAATTCACGCCGCCGGGCTGAAAGCGCTCGCGGTGGGGCTCGAAGGATTTGCCACGTTGAGCATTGTCGCGCCGCATCGCGAGCAAAGTGGGACGGCGCAATCGCTGACCCTGCGCCAGCCGATTATCTGCAACCACGTCGGCGAACGCCAGTGGGCGGTAGAAGGCACGCCGGCGGACGCGGTAATCGTCGCCCTTCACCGGCTTTTGTCCGAGCCGCCCGACCTGGTGATTTCCGGAATCAATTTCGGCGCAAATCTCGGCGAGAACGTCTACTACTCCGGCACCGTCGGCGCCGCGCGCGAGGCCGCCCTGCATCACATCCCCGCGCTGGCCATGTCCTTATGCTCGAAAGGCCCCGGCGTGAAATTTGACACCGCAGCGCGCATCGCTCGCTCGACCGCAGAGTTAATCCTGATAGAAGGATTGCCGGATCAGGTCTTGCTCAACGTAAATGTGCCCGAGCCGCCCGACCTCGTGATCTCCGGAATCAATTTCGGCGCAAATCTCGGCGAGAACGTCTACTACTCCGGCACCGTGGGCGCCGCGCGCGAGGCCGCCCTGCATCACATCCCCGCGCTGGCC
>CATPAM010000324.1 GCA_955651735.1 Candidatus Acidiferrales bacterium
AGAAAAGATCTTTTCATCTCTGGCAATGCAATAGCGTTGATCATGGCAATCCAATCGCGTTTGAACTCGAAAATCCAACGTTGCAATACCGGAGCCGGATAGATCGGTTGTCTGATCCACCGAAGTACTGCTGGTGACACTCGCGACCACGCTACCGAGGAAATTGCCGGCAAGAAGACAGTTTCCCAATGGGTGCGCCACGCCTCCAAAGAAGGAAGGAGAGCGCGAATCGATGTCCGACGAGAGTCGCGGGCAACCCGGTTCATGGTCTCGCGGGTGAGTGCGCGGCTCTCCGAGGGGGACATTTGGTTACCCTTTGCCGCTGATGACGGTTCGTTCTCACCTCGCGGGCGCATCAGATGAAGCAGAGGAATCGGTGAAACTGCCGCCAGGTTCCGCTTCATTTCAGCAATGAGTTGAGCCCCAGAGTCTGAAGGGCATATGATCGATTCCAAACAGAGCTCACTTTCGTTCTGTTTTGCCTCTAGCACTGGCAGAGCTGGAATCGATTCATTCAAGGAGACAGATACGTTCAGGTTCTCCCCCGAAGCCGAAATTTCTCCACATTCCGGAACGGTTGTATCAGAACTGTTCTCTTCGGTGAACGCAGGCTCCTCGACAGCAAATGCCGCTAGTGCGGGAGGCCATGTAGTATGAGGTGGTTCACGCAAACTTGCTTCTTCTGTCGTGAATGGGCGCACCAACTCCTTTGCGAAAATCGATTGCATGACACTGAGATTACTGTTTATGTGATTACTGAAATTAGAGCGCGTTGTGAACGCACGGGATTCGTCCAACAAAAAGTCCCGTGCGACTTCTTCGACCATCCGCGCCGGCACCGGATTGAACCGCTCCACATATGCGTTAATGAGCGCGTGCTCGCAGAGAAGATTTATCACGCGGGGGATCCCGCATGAATAAAAGTGCACCGCTTCTATCGCGTCGGACGCGAAGATCGGGTCTCCCGTGGCGCCTCCGATGCGTAGCCGCTCTGTGATGTAACCGCGGGACTCCTCAAGGGTGAGTGGCGCGGTGTTGCATCGGAGCGTAATTCGCTGCCGGAGTTGTCGCAGTTCAGGGCGTTTGAGCTTATCTTCGAGCTCCGGCTGGCCCACAAGCACAATTTGCAGTAGTTTTTCGGAGGCAGTCTCCAAATTTAATAGGAGTCGAATCTCCTCCAATAACTCGGGCGACAAGCCTTGCGCTTCGTCCACGATCAGTACGGGGCTCTGGCCTGCGCGAAAGCGTTCGATCAACCACTTATTTAGCCGCAGGAGCATGTTGCTCTCTAGCCGAAAATCAATCGGGATGCCAAAATCGGTGAGTATGAAATCAAACAAGTGGTTGACGCTCAGGTGGGAATTGAAGACAAACGCTGTCGGCATTTTCCGATGGCGGAGCCAATCGAGAAGGTAGTTGGTCAGGGTTGTCTTACCCGTTCCGACCTCGCCAGTGAGCAGGATAAAGCCCTTGCGGGTCTGAATTCCGTAGGTTAGCTGATCCATCGCTTCCCGAGTCTGTGGAGTCAGGTACAGGAATCGAGGGTCCGGATTAACATTGAAAGGATTTTCGCGCAGTCCAAAGAAGGTTTTATACATGGTTTCTCGGTCATGGCTCCAGGCGCTGGATTGGTCTCACTCTTGGATATGCATACTGGAGCCTGAGGAAAGGAGCGTCTGTTCAGTTTTGCACACATGCCCCTTAGCTAATACTAGGAATGCTAGAAATGGCGTACTAGTGACATCACAAGCACACCGCCATAGATTGAGGGGGTGGAAACCAACGGATCATCGCCAAAGAATCTGCCTCCGGACATCCAAAGAGCATTGCAGAAGCATGCCGCCGTGTTGCGTCTTTCGTATGTCGAGATCGTATCGGGTATAAACCGGCTGTTGAGGCAAGGCATCCCGAAGGAAGTAATTTCCCAGGTCGTAACACAAGAAGTTGAAGCGGTAGCGAAAGACTTCAATCCTCTTACCTCTCAAGACTTCTACTCGCCGATTGCGACTCAGCCAGACGCATTCACGACAGAAGACGCAAGTTTGCGTGAACCACCCCATGTGACATGGCCTCCTGCACTAACGGGATTTGCTGCCGAGGAGCCTGCGCTCACGGCGGAGAACAGTTCTGTTACAACCGTTCCGGAATGCGGAGAAATTTCGGCTTCGGGGGAGAATCTGAACGTATCCGTCTCCTTGCATGATCTGATTCCAGCTCT
Source organism: Candidatus Acidiferrales bacterium (assembly GCA_955651735.1). Taxonomy (GTDB): domain Bacteria; phylum Acidobacteriota; class Terriglobia; order Acidiferrales; family UBA7541; genus Acidiferrum. Next base: position 2,219 of record CATPAM010000324.1, read on the forward strand.
GCCAGGTCTAGAAGCAAAACAGAACGAAAGAGAGCTCTGTTGGGGTTCGATCGCATGCCCTTCAGACTCTGCCGCTCAACCCATTGCGGAAATGAAGGGGAATCAGGCTGTGGTTACACCGATTCCTGCGTTCCATCTGATGCCCACGAGAGGCGGGAACGGACCGTCACCAGCGGCAAAGGGTAACCAAATGTCCACCTCGGAGAAACGCTCACTCACGCTCGACACTGTGAACCAGCTTCCCCGCCACCCTCAATGGCCACGCGCGCCTTTCGCAGCTCTTCTCCGCTGGCTACGCCAGCCTATTCATTCAAACCTTTGGCGACCAACAAAAGCGAGCCGGTTCGAAGCCCGCAGCGACCTCCATCAATAGAAAATATGAATTCTCGCGGTCCCTTCGCCAGCTCCACAACTGACCATCGCCGCGCCTTACTTGTATCAGGCGAACAGATATCCCAACAGCTAACTGGCCCCCCTGCCCGGTAACCCGACTTACCAGGAGTTATCCGACGCTGCCAGGGCCGATTACTAACGATAAGAGGATTTACCTGCCAACCTTAGTATGTCAATAGTTTACGACCTGTCCTGAATCGCACATAAATTTCACGCCAAGTCTGCTATCCATCTATCCGTGACAACGGTACTCCACCAAGCTCAAAAGCAGGGTCTTTGAAACCGCCATGACTCGTCGACGCCAGAGGTCTTTTCAACCAGCAGTATTTCTAACAAAAATGGGCGCGAAAACCATAATCGTTTTGTTTCGCGAGGGGCAGGCCATCTGTTCACAGGGCGCCGCTGGCAAGGAAGTGTTCTATATCGAGAAAGGGCAAGTGAAAGTCACAATTAAGTCGAAGCGGGGCAAGGAGACGGTCCTCGCGATTCTCCAGCGTGGAAATTATCTGGGTGCGGGGTGCATGACGGGTCGAGCTATCCTCACGGCGACCGCTACGGCAATTACACCATGTACGATCCTAGTCATCGAAAAGCAGGAGATGCTGCGCGCGCTCCACAATGGCCATGAGTTCTCAGACCATTTCATCGCCTGCATGCTTGAACGGAACATCCGGATTGAAGAGGACCTAATCGACCAACACTTATGCTCCTGTGAGGAACGTTTGGCTCGCGCACTATTGCTAATTGCCCGCTACGACAAGGTACGCAAGCCAACTGCGGTCATCCCGAAAATCAATCATGGGACACTCGGGGGATTGATTGGCTCAACCCGCAGCCGCGTCTGTTACTTTATGAATAAGTTCAAGAAGCTCGGGTACATCGAGTATGGGGAGAGGTTGCGGGTTCACAATTCTTCGCTCAGCGGCGTTTTGAAAGACTCGAGGTTCTCCGATCTGCCTGCTTCTCGACCGTGCTGAACGCCTGGGCGCAAAATCGGCCCGATGCGGCTAAGTCAGCGGCTAACTCCAAAAGACGCTGGAAGACAGCTACTTCTATCGGAAAGCGGCATACTTCCATATCACATGCGAATGCTACGCCGTCATTCAGCGGTATGCCCTTGTGTCCCCTCTGCTGCCGGATCAAACACGTTGAGAGGCGAGCATAACTGCATTACATCGCGAGGTGTGTTACAGAGAGCGAGCATGCGGGCTCACAGCTAAAATCACGTCTGTTTCCGGATTGTAGTTGTAGTCTGCCCTTCGCACAATCGTCCCGGACGCTGTTCCGGGAAGAAGGATCTCTCTCTGGGTCTTGCTTGTCCGCTAACCGCTAATTATTATCCACTGTGTTTTCAATCCCCGCAAGCGCACTCGGCGAACGCCCCGAGCGGAATCGCCTGCTCACGCTTCTGGTATTCGACGCGCCGCGGCATTCGCACGGCCACTGCGGGACGCGCTGGCCGTTGCTTCCCAGGCTGCAACGCGAGGCTCAGCTTCTCCCGCAGCCTACGGTGCGCGCGGAAGAGCCGCAGCCGCACCGCCATCGCCGAAATCCCCACGCGCTCGGCTACTTCCTGGGTCGAGTATTGCAAAACGTCCCGCAGCAGGCACACCTGCCGCAGTTCGGGGGCGAGCTGCGTGATCGCGTCCGCCATCAGCTTCCGTATCTCCCGCCGCGCAAAGCGTTCTTCGGGATTGTCCCCGAGCGCCGCCACGTTGCTTCCAATCGTTTCCTCGCTCGCGCCGTTCGATTCTTCCAGTGAGAGGATTTTCCCGTCGCGCCGCCGGCGGATCACGTCGATCGAAGCATTCGCCGTGATGCGAGACACCCACGCGTGCAGGTTGTCCCGCGTCTCGTCCGGCGAGCCCGCGAACTGCTCCAGCCGCGACACCACCTTCAGGAACGCTTCCTGGCGGACGTCTTCCGCGTCGGCGGAATTGCGCGTCATCCGCAGCGCGCCCAGGTACATTCCCGACGCATATGGAACGATCAACTTGGCCAGCGATTCGCGGTCGCCCTGCCGGGCTTGCTGCATCAGCCCCGCGCGCGTCGTGCCGTCAAAGCAAATGGATGTGCTGCACATGACGGCGGGAAGAATCGCAGTCCAAGCGCCACCGCTCCATCGCTTGTATCACACAGAAAATAAAGGGTTAGTCGCGTCCTGTGAGGACTATGTCACACGGAAAAGTGACCGCTTCTGGGACGCAACGTAGCGAAACCGGTCATTCCAACTGCCCTGGACGGAAGCGCCGCTACGGCCGTGAAGCCAACTTTTCCAACGTTGGGAACGACGCGGCAACCGTGAACGAGCGTTCCGCGACCGTCGTGCCACCCTGGATAGCCGGCGCCAGCATCGCGATCGCCCGGCCCGCGTTGGGCGGCACAATCACCGTTGCGGTCAGCGAACCCTTGCGCACCCACGATTGCCCCGTCTTGGGTAAGCCGTCCACTCCCGTGAAAGGCAACCGCAGCCAATGTTCTCTTTCGGATTCCTCTCCGACATCCTGGAAAGCCATTCGCGCGCCCATGGCCATGGCGTCATTTTGCGCGCCGATCAGCTGAATGCTCACCTTATGCGCAATATTCAACTTCAACCAGGAGGTCATGCTCTTGTACGCGCTCTCTTCCGTCCATTGTCCACGGAGCGCGGTCACTTGAATGTCCGATCGCAGAGCCGTCTGCATGCCGATGGCGCGGTCCTTCGCAGC
>CATPAM010000325.1 GCA_955651735.1 Candidatus Acidiferrales bacterium
ATCCATCGCGGAGTCGGTCGCCAAAGCCGGCGCAAAAATTCTCCGCGCCGGCGCCTTTAAGCCGCGCACTTCGCCCTACGCCTTCCAGGGCATGGGCGAAAAAGGCCTCGAGCTAATGTGCGAGGCCGCGCAAAAATTTAATCTTTTCACCGTCAGCGAAGTCATGGATCCTTCCCAAGTCCAAATGATGCTCGGCTACGTGGACATCTTCCAGGTCGGCGCGCGCAACATGCAGAACTATTATCTCCTCCGCGCCCTCGGCGAAGTCCGCAAGCCCGTGCTCCTTAAGCGCGGCATGTCCGCCACCATGGAAGAGCTGCTCCTCAGCGCCGAGTACATCCTCGCGGGCGGCAATTACAACGTCATCCTCTGCGAACGCGGCATCCGCACTTTCGAGACCTACACGCGCAACACGCTCGACATCGCCGCCATCCCCGTAATCAAAAAGCTCTCGCATCTCCCCATGCTCGCCGATCCCTCCCACGGCACCGGACGCCGCGACAAAGTCCCGCCCATGGCCCGCGCCGCCGTAGCCGCCGGCGCCGATGGCCTGCTCATCGAAGTCCACAACGACCCCGACCACGCCCTCTCCGATGGCGCGCAATCCCTCGAGCCCGCCGCCTTCACCCAACTCATGGCCGAGCTCCGCATAATCGCCCCCGCCATCGGCCGCCGCATGGCCTGATTCATGTCTGCGTGGCACAGCCCCCTTCCGCCCCATTGCGCGGGTTACGTGCAAAGAGTCCTGGCTGTGCGCTTTTCTCTGCGAACCTTTGCGCTCTCTGCCTCTCTGCGTTATCTTCTCTCCGCCTTAAACTGTGAACTGTAGCTGTCGGCAAACTCATGTCTTCGCACCTAATCACCCGCGCCACCATCCTCGGCACCGGCCTGATCGGCGGCTCCTTCGCCCTCGCTCTCCGCAAATACGCCACCGACCTGCACATCTCCGGCTGGGACCGCCCCGAAATCGTCCGCGAAGCCCGTTCGCGCAACATCATCGATGAAGCCTTCACCGGCGATCTCGCTCCCGCCCTCCGAGCCGCCGATCTCGTCTTCATCGCGCTCCCCATCGGCGTCACCCTCGACCTCCTCCCGGAGATCGCCCGCCACGCTCCCAAGCACGCCCTCGTCACCGACGCCTGCAGCACCAAGCTCCGCATCGCGCAATCCGCCGCCGAAAATTTTTCACCGCCGGCCACCGCGCTCTTCCTCGGGGGCCATCCCATGGCCGGCCGCGAAGTCGCGGGCCTCGCCCAAGCCGACGCCGACCTCTTCCGCAACGCCCCCTACGCGCTGATCGCCGACTCCTCCGAGCCGCGCCAGCCGAACCCATCGCAAGCGCAGCGCGACCCGCGCGTCTCCGCCTTCCTCAAGCTCCTGGAAAAAATCGGCGCCCGCCCTCTTTGGCTCGGCGCGCAACAACACGACTACGCCGTCGGCATGGTCTCCCATCTTCCCCAACTGGCCGCCGTAGCCCTTGGTTCTTTCCTTTACGATCATCTCGACGAAAACGGCCTGCCCATCACCGTAGCCGGTCCCGGCCTCCGCGATGCCCTTCGCCTCGCCGGCAGCCCCTACTCCACCTGGCGCGACATCGTCATCACCAATCGCGAAGTCCTCTCCGCCGCCCTCGACCTCTTCGCCCGCCGCCTCGACGACCTCCGCGAGCGCCTCAACTCCCGCGAACTCGAAGCCGACTTCGACGCCGCCAACGAACTCTACAAACTCCTCCGCTCCCTCTGACCCGTAGGGGCGCAGCATTGCTGCGCCCATCTCGGCACGCTCGCTCCATCATGTGCTCTCGGCGTCGGGGTTCCCGCCATCTTGTGTGCGCTGTCATCCTGAGGGTATCCGACGAGGATGCCCGAAGGACCTCAACGTTGGCCGCGCTGGAAAAGTTTGCGCGTTACCCTTCCCTCCGTGCTCGCGTCCAACCACCCAATGCCCACCGACATCACCGTCTTGGACCTCTCCGCCTACGTCGGCCTCGCCGCCGTAGGTGCCGTCACCCTCAACATGCTCCTCGGCACCCTGATGGCTTTCCGTTACAGCCCCGTCCGCCAGTGGCCGCATCGCCACTTCAACTATTTCCGCTTGCACAATCTCTCCGGCTACGTCGCCCTCTCCCTAGCCGTCGTCCATCCCATCGTTCTTCTCTTCGACAAAACCGCAAAGTTCCGCGTCCTCGATCTCCTCTACCCCGTGCACTCCCCCAGCCAGCCGCTCGAAAACACCATCGGCGCCGTCGCGCTCTACGGAGTCGCCATCGTAGTCGCCACTTCCTATCTCCGCATCCGCCTCGGCCGCCGCCTCTGGAAATCCTTGCACTTCTCCATCTACATCGCCGCCGCCGCCCTCTTCTGGCACAGCCTCTTCACCGACCCCGCCCTAAAAAATTCCCCCGTTGACTACCTCGACGGCGGCAAACTCTTCGTCGAATCTTGCCTTGCCCTCATCGTCATTCTCGCCGCCCTACGCTACCGCCACTCCCTACGCAAGACCCATCGCGCACAATCCTAGGACGCCGCCCGCGCCAAGCCTTCGCCCAGTAATGATTGACCAAGGGTTCTGCTTCAATTCCGGAGATTGGAGTTTTCCCGACGCTCCCCTACGCGGACGATATCGGAGGACCTCGGTGTACGACGGCATGCAAGGAATTGACGATTTCGAGCCCTGGTTGAGCAAGCTCGAAACGCAAATTGACGAGCACGCCATTTGGGAATGCACAGCGAAAATTCCTCCCGAGTGGTACGACCCAGACACGGATGCTTTGGCGCGTTTAGTGGGCACATTAAATAGAAGGCGCAGCAGGGTTCGAGAACTCCTCTGGTCCGCTCAACGCTTATCCAAAGATTTTCTACGGAATTGGGTTAGTCGAAGTGCATTCGCCGCAATCGAAAATTGAGAAAGGAGGTCGAAACATGCTTGTTAAGGCGCACGGTCCAGCAAGGCTTGAGTTGTTGGGTTCGACAAAAAAGCGAAGGCTGTACACCGTGAGAGTGATTCTTGGAGTGGTTCGTCCCTGTCGCGAGTTCTCGACCTGGACGCAAGGCGTCAAATACGCTTATGCTGTGCCGCCCTTTCGCGGGTATAAAAACGGCGGCCTGCCTCCGGATAACTATGTTTTCTTCATCTAGGCGACACGGCCCGCAATAAGAATCTGAGTTCGAACCATAACGACTGACTGCCTTAGCTCCACGGCCAGAATCGTTCGGTCAACACTCACTCCTTTGCAACTGACGGTTCTATTTAATCGCTCTCTATGCGGTCTCTTCGATTAAGCATGGTTAATTTGTGACCAGCGTCGCCCGTACGCTGAACACATGGTAGTCCGTGAAGTGGCCGCGACACCAATAGATGTGCTTCTTGTCGCGAACCTCCGTATAAATGGTCAAAGGAACGAGCCAAGGGGTCTCATCCGCTCGCTTCAGCCAACCGTAGGTAACGATTACGTGAAGGTCTTCCCATCCCCGAAAAGCCTTCAATTTCTCAGAAAGGTCCAATCGCTCCGATATTCGAAGTATATTCATATCCTCGTCCGTCCAAACTTCCCCGTAACAGGCGACGGCTAGGGTCTTGCTGATGGTGAAGAAGACGAAATCTTCGATTGGCTCAAAGGGGCACAAGTTATCCTCGACACTCGCGTAATACTGAAAGACCTTCACGCGTCGCTCGTTCATGACAACGTCCGGTGCTTGATGAACTTTTAACCGCAAGTCTGTTCCAACCAGCTTGGGCAACTTTGACCATTCGTCGGCTGGATTCACCCAAGCGCTCCTACGAGGCCAAGGTATCTCGCCTAGGTCCTTCTTGCCGTCAGGAAAACTGCGGAACTGTTGAGCGCCGTCGATAACCCGGACTTCATACGCTGCCTCAACATCAGGCTCTTTATCTCCGGTACCCCAAGCATAACTCTGCACAGCGACAAAATTGCGAATACTATCTGCCAGAAATTGCCCCCGTTGTCGCAGCACGCCGACTTCATAGGGCTCCTCAGGTCGGTGCTGTAGCCCATCAGAAAGGGGTGGTACAAACTTTGGATAGATGTCTGCCGAGACTGGTGGGATTTGCTTTGTGGCGGGGAAGATTCTCTGTGCGAGGAAGGGCTGTGCTTTAGTCACGAATTCAACCAACGTTGGAATCGACACGGCCACCGCCGTGGCTTCAGTGGTCCCGCTCAGAATACCCACAATCTTTTCGGTTTTCCTGTCAACGACGATGCCACCACTTGACCCCGCTATGCGAATTGGCTGATCGGCTGATAACTGGTAGTCAAAGGCGAGAAGTCCTGAAGTCGTCGGCCCTTTGAATTTGGCCGAAAATCGAGTCAGTTTGCGGAAAGGATTGATAACTCCCTTAGGGTACCCGTAGATGTCTACTTCCTGGCCAACTTGCAGCTCATCGAGACTGAATGTAAGACCGTGATGATGGGGCAGCGACCGCCGCAACTCGAAGATGGCAAGGTCCCGTTTCGTAGCATATGGGAACACGCCCAGGTTCGGAATGTAGTTCGGCGTAGCGCCCTCGTCATGCGGACCCGTAGCAAAATATCGTTGGACAATTTTCTCTCGCTCGATCTTATCCGCCCGTGTGGTTACAGCTACGTGATAATTAGTTGCGACGAACCCACACGCGGCGTCCAGACAAAAGCCCGTACCGAATTTAACATCCAAGCCGAGGCCAGGGCCAAACTTGCCCGACATTCCAAGCTTTAACGAGGGAGTAATCTTCAGCGAGGTAATCGGAACAACGATCTCGCTAAAATCCTGAGCGTGTTCCACCTTGGCAGAAGGTTGGATTGTCGACGAACTCGGGAACACCTTCTGCGCGACCGCGGTGAGTGACAGGCAGGAACATGCGATCAACATCGATATGATTTCGCGCACAGTCACCGCATGTCACCAACCGTTGCAAACGGCTGAGCGAAATGTCTTGCATGGGCTTCTCCAGACAATCAGCATCCCGGCGCATTTCGTTCCGGCTTTTTAGAAACCTGCTAAACCATTGGAAGACAATGGATTCCGAGGGAAACAAGGTTGGGAAACCTGAGCGGCAGCGAACAGCTTGTCATACCGATTTGAAACCGCGTATTCGTCTCAGGTTCTTTTGGGGAAATTTGATCGAAGAGTTCTCAAATTTCAAGACAAGATGCTTACCTAATTCGGCGAACTCTTGACCGTGTGTTTGGATTTCTTGTGGTGCAAAACATGCGACGAATCCAGGCGGGTGGCCGAGGGGTGCAGTGATTGGGTGCCGCATCCCTGTGGGTTTCAGGGTGCGGGTTTTGACCCCTTCCGACTACGTCGCACCCTTCCTCTTCTTCTCTCCTCTAGAATCTTGACGTAACAAAGGCACCTCCTTGCCGCGCGCAGCGCACTCTTCCCCTTCACGGGAGTGCTCTTCATCCCGTGAATTCTGCTTCTCGCCTTTGACGTTACGACGTGCGAGGGCAAGTGGTTCATTCTTGTCCTTCCGACCAGTTTCCGTCGCCGTTTGCGCGGACCAAAATAAGCCGGTCATCGCCCTCGTGCTCGATGGACGCTTGGCGTCCACCGATGCCGGTGCTTCCTCTTTCCATCCACGCACACCGAGCCACCCGCAGGGGTTGTGGCTGGCCTCCAGGCAGCAGCGATGCCTACTCGGAACTCTTGCAGCCACAGCGTTTCAGCCGCGCGCCCCAATTCTATGGCCGGCGCCCAGACCGTTTCTGCGCTGCAGCCACCGGCGTGCCATCCTCCGGATCCTCCGCGGACACCCTGCTGCTGGCGCTCGAAAACGCCGACCGCAGCACGTCATTTGCAAAGAAATTCTTCCCGTCGATCGGCACCATCATGATCTGCAACTTGTCGGACAGCCGCTCGGCGATAATTTTCTGGATCAGCATGGGGTTCGACTTCAGCACCGCCGCCTCAAATTTCATGCGCTCCGCATCCGCCGCGGCCGTCACGCGAATGCGATTCGCCTCTG
>CATPAM010000326.1 GCA_955651735.1 Candidatus Acidiferrales bacterium
AATTTGCGTGGGGTCCAGAATAATTCAACCGCAATCACGTTTTCGTTATCAACACCGTCTATGAACTGCCTTTCGGCAGGGGCAAGAAGTTCATGAGCGATGCCGGCCGAGTCAAGGATCTCGTTATCGGCGGCTGGCAGGTCACGAACACGTTGAACTACAGCGGCGGTCTGCCCTGGACTCCCAGCCTCGGGGAGTGCGGCCAGATTTCCGATGCTGGGCCGTGCCGTCCCATCGCAAAGGGCACTCTTAAAACGGGAACGAGCCGAGATTCCGGCGGTAACCTGCTGTGGTTCACGCCGTTGCCGCAAGGAGCTCTGACCCAGTCGCCGGACGTCTTTTCGAATACCGACCTGACCGGTCTGGACACCTGCACGCTGGCGCGGCCTACAGCCGGGCCGTTTGCGCTGCCGGCTTGCGGCCAGATCGGCAGTGTCGGACGGAATTCGTACCGCGGTCCGCGAGGGTTCTACTCGGATATGGCACTTTCGAAGACCTTCAACATAACGGAACGCTTCAAAGCGCAGTTTCGCTTTGACGCTTACAACGTATTCAATCATCCTGTGCTTGCCTTTAGCAGTACCCAAGGCAACACCTGCGTGGATTGCGGCAGCGACTCTGGCCGGATCACCGACATCGAAAACAACAATTCGCCGGGGTCACCGTCGGGCATGCGTCAGCTGCAGTTCGGCGTGAGATTCACATTCTAACAAATAAAAAAAACAACACCCCAAACCGACGGGGGGCCCTAACGGGCTCCCCGTTTTTTATGTTCTAATTTGCCTTTGTGGTTTTGGAACAGAGCACATGTACAGGGTTTATTGGTCTGGCCTCGCTCTCGTGGGCAGCTTGACCGCGGGCGGGCCGGCTCTTGGCGTTGGAATCCCGCAAACGCCTCAGACTTCTCAGGCTACAGATTCTCCTCGCTCCACTCAATCTCCACCCACGTCTGGCGAATTCGATAGGGCGAGACGGCTCTTGCAACAAGGTAAATCTGACGATGCGATCGGCGCCCTTCATCAACTTGAGTCAACCCATCCAGGAATGAAAGGTCTTTCCCACGAACTGGGAGCCGCGTATTACAAAAAGGGCGATTATGTGAGCGCGATCGCGTTCCTGAAGAAAGCGCAGGTGGAGAACCCAGCCGACAGCGAAGCCGTGCAACTGCTGGGCTTGTCGTATTATTTGGCGGGGCGGCCGGTGGAGGCGATTCCAGAGCTCGAAAAAGTACAGACGTGGTATGCCAGCGCGAATGTCGATGCCTCGTACATCCTGGGGATTTGCTACATCCAGACAAAGGACTACCCCAATGCGCGCAAAGCCTTTGCGAAGATGTTCGACGTGCCCGCTGAATCCGCCGCGAGCTACTTGTTCACGGCCCGAATGCTGCTGCGGCAGGATTTTGGACCCGTGGCCGAAGAATACGCACATAAAGCCGTGGAGCTCGATCCCAAACTCCCGTTGGCTCATCAACTTCTCGGCGAACTCTATCTCTATCAATCAAAAATCCCCGAAGCCTCTGCGCAACTCGAACAGGAACTCGCCATCAATCCCGGCAATCCGGTCGCTTACTACAAACTAGCCGACGCGTACTCCCGCATCCAAAAATTCGATGAAGCCGAAAAGCTGCTGCAGCGCTCCATTTGGCTCGATTCCACCTCCACCGGCCCGTACATCTTGATGGGAAAAGTTCTCGCCAAAAAAGGCGAAACGGAGCTCGCCGTGCGCACGTTGCAACGCGCCTTGGCCATGGACCCCAACAATCCCATCCCGCATCATTTGCTGGGCCAAGCCTATCGCGATCTGGGAAGGGCCGAAGACGCGGAGCGCGAGCTCAAAATCGCCGCGCAACTCGAAGAACGCCAGAGCACCAAACCGTGACCCGGATCGCCGCGCGTCAAAGGCCGCTTTGCCGCTTCGTGCTCCTCTTCCTGTCAGTCTTATTCGCAGCGATATTTTTTTCCGCCGCGCAGGGAGTTTACGACGAGCCATGGCGCCCGCAGTATCACTTCACTCCCGCCGCCAACTTCATGAACGACCCCAATGGCCTCATCTACTACAAAGGCGAATACCACCTCTTCTACCAGCACAATCCGCAGGGCGCAGAGTGGGGGCACATGAGCTGGGGCCACGCGATCAGCGACGACATGCTGCACTGGCGGCATTTGCCGCTGGCCATTCCTGAAGAGCCCGGCCGCTTCATGATTTACTCCGGCAGTGCCGTGGTCGATTGGCACAATTCCAGCCTCTTATGCTCCAACACGGACCCTCGCGATCCTTCCTGCCTCATCGCCATCTACACCGCTGCCGGTCCGGACTCGCAGAGGCAAAATCTCGCCTTCAGCAACGATCGTGGGCGCACCTGGTCGAATTATTCCAGCAACCCCGTCGCCGACCTGCATCAGCCCGATTTTCGCGATCCGAAAGTGTTTTGGTATGAACCTCAGAAAAAGTGGGTCATGGTCGCGGTTTTCGCCGATGAAAAACAAGCCAAGATCCTTGATTCGACCGACCTGAAAAAATGGACGCTGCGCAGCACTTTCGGCCTCCCTGGCGCGGGTAAAGGCCAGTGGGAGTGCCCCGATCTCTTTGAGCTATCGCTCGACAACAACTCTCGCGCCGCAAACAAAGAATGGGTCATGGTCGTAAATCGCAATCCTGGCGCTCCCGCCGGAGGCACCGGCGTCCAATACTTCGTCGGCACTTTCGATGGCGCCAAATTCACCGCTGAGACTCCCGCCGACCAGGAGCTGTGGGCGGACTATGGCAAGGATTTCTACGCTACCAACAGTTTTTCGGATATCCCCGCGAAGGACGGACGAAGAATCTGGATCGGCTGGATTAGCAACTGGCGGTACGCAAACACCGAACCCACAAAGCTCTGGCGCGGCGCGCAATCCCTGCCACGCGTATTGCGCCTCAAAACCTATCCGGATGGCATTCGCCTGGTTCAGACTCCGGTCAAAGAGGCCGAACGCCTTCGCACGAAGCAGCTACTGCACGGCGGCCGGTTCTCCATCCAGCAGGCCAACAACGAAATTCACGCGGCCAACGTTCAGGGTGACACCCTCGAAATCGAAGCAGAGATCGCTCCCCGCGTTGACGACGAGATCGGCTTCCGCCTCCGTAAGGGCCCGCACGAAGAAACTCTGGTCGGCGTGTCCGCGAAAATGCACGAACTCTTTATCGATCGCACGCGCTCCGGCCTGGTTTCTTTCTCCCCGGATTTTCCCGGGCGTCATCACGCCACTCTGCACTGGACTTCCCCTGTGAAACTTCATATCTTCCTGGACCGTTCCAGTGTCGAGGTCTTCGCGAATGATGGTGAAACCGTACTGACCGATCGCGTCTATCCGTCGCCCGGCAGCGATGGGTTGGAGCTATTTTCGGACTCAGGTGGTTCCCAAGTTCAGTCGTTAACCATCTGGAAGTTGGGCTCGATCTGGAAATAGAGAAAAGACCAGCACGCGACTCCCGGGCAGGGCGTCGGCTCCGCCTCTTTTTTTGCTCGCGAATAAATATTCTCTGCTTTCCCTTGCGCGCAGTTCCTGCTTCAATGCTTCCGTGAACCCGAAGACCCACGCAGTTGTCGGCCTCGGCGAACTCCTGTGGGACATGTTTCCGGAAGGCAACCAACTCGGCGGGGCTCCCGCCAATTTCGCTTACATGACGAATCTTTTGGGCGACGCGGGCGTCGTCGCCAGCCGCGTGGGCGATGACGATCTGGGCCGCGCCGCGACGCAGCGCCTCGAGCGCTTGCGTCTGCCCACATCGGCAGTCCAACTCGATCCGGTTCATGCGACGGGCGTAGTCAAAGTGGACGTCGACCCCTCAGGCCAGCCCACTTTTCACATCGCGCAAAGCGTGGCCTGGGATTTCTTTGAATGGACTCCCGCCTGGCGTTCTCTCGCCGAAAGCGCCGACGCTGTCTGCTTCGGTTCCCTTGCGCAGCGTTCCCCGCAATCCCACGAAACTATCCGAGCTTTTCTGAATGCCGTCCGCCCAGGCACCACTCGCGTCTTCGACGTCAATCTGCGCCAATCGTTCTACTCCGCGCAAGTGCTCGAGGAATCGTCGCAGGTCGCCGACATCATCAAGGTAAATCACGACGAGCTTCCCGTCGTCGCCAAGCTTTTAGGCCTTCCCTTCATCTACGACGAAATACGCGCCGCGCAATGGCTCCGCGCCAAATACGATACGAAGCTTGTCTGCATCACCCGCGGAGCCAAGGGCAGTCTGGTCGTCAGCGAAACTGAAACCAGCGAGCACCCCGGCTATCGCGTGCACGTGGCCGACACGGTCGGCGCCGGCGACGCCTTCACCGCCGCGCTCGTCTACCACTTTCTTCGTCACGCTTCCGTTTCCACCCTCAACGAAGCCGCCAATCGTATGGGCGCATGGGTAGCCAGCCAAACCGGCGCCACGCCTGCCCCTGATGAGTTTCGTCTCGAAAAGGTTCGCTCTGCGGTAGGTGCTGAAGAGTTCTAGCGCCCTGAACCAGGCTGGGTAGTCTGTTCGTTGGCCAGGCGCGTCACGGAGGTCTCCGGCAGTTGGTGCAGCAGCGCCAGAAACACCCCATTCGTCCATCCGAATCCCACGATGTTCATGTGATAGCCGGCGGTGACTTGTGTTTCCGAGGAGCGCGTCACCGCATTGTATTTCTCGCGAATCGTGCCGTCGCGGCGGAAATTCTCCGCCACCGTGGAAAGAAATTCGTAGGAAACGCGATCGGATTCCGCGTTGAAGCCATAGCGCCGGATTCCCTCATCGGCAACCAACTGGTCTGGGGCCCAGGCGTACGGGAAATCCCATTGCGCGCCGGTCTCATGCGGGCTCATCACCAGGCCGCCCGGTTTTTCAAACGTGGGCAGATGTTGCATCACCGCGCGCGCCTGCTCTTGCGTGGGAATTCCTGCCCATAGCGGGAAAAACGCCGTCACATATTCGTAGTCCGAGCGCTTCCCGTTTTCAAAGTCATAGTCGAAGTACAAACCTCGCTCGCTGTCCCAGAGGTATTTCTGAATTCTCACCTTTCGATCCTCCGCCCGCTTTCGCCATTCTTCTGTCTCCGCCGGGCGTCCGAGCATCCCGGTAATGCGCTCCAAATCCTTCTCCGTCTTGTAGAGCAGGCTGTTCAAGCACACTGGCGCGTAATGGTGCGTCCTCGCGCCGTGCGGTCCGAAGCGAAACGAAACGTCGTAGCCCGATTCCCGCATCGCGCGGTCGCCCTTGTAATAGTCCGCACTCAGCGCGGCCGCGCCCGCCGAATCGCACGCCGCCTGTGCCATCGTGTTAGCGGAATCGCACACCTGCAGCGCAAACAATGGCCCTACATGTGCCTCATTCGGCTTTTGCGGAACAACGTAGTCGCGCCACGCGTCCTGCTTCTGCCCCAGAAAAAACGCTGCGACCTGCCGGTAATGTCCGGTCTCGTCCTTTACGCTCTCCGGTGCCGGCCCATTTCCAAAATCGTAGTAGCGTGACAGTCCGCTCGTCCCGGCCAAGTGCGGCTCGCGAGTCCACAAACCGTAGTCTCGGGCCGCATAACCATACGCGCGCTCCAGCCACGCGCGATCTTCCCTCCCGGCGGCCTTCTGCGCATCATAAACGGACAAAATCATGGACGTAAGAAACGGCGGCTGCGAGCGCGTCAGATAATATGTGCGATTCGCGTTCAGCACCGCGCCGTAATGCTCGATCTCAAAGAAAAAATTCTCCACCATTCCCTGCGCGAGGTCGATTCGGTTGTCTCGCACCAGACCCCGGATGATGAAGTAGCTGTCCCAACCGTACATTTCGTTGAACCTTCCGCCGGGGACAACGTACTTGTTCTGGAGATACAGCAGTCCGGCCGGATCGATCCTCCCGGGATCCACCTCGCCGAGATTGTGGATGATCGACGGCAAGTGCTGGACCTGAACGTTGCATTGTTTCTGAAGC
>CATPAM010000327.1 GCA_955651735.1 Candidatus Acidiferrales bacterium
TCCAGACGCTGAACGAAGTGGCGCTGACAGAAACGTATGACGTGACGGCGCTGAGCTTTGCGGCATACCCGGGGCTACGCGACAAGTACGTGCTGCTGGATTGCGGGGCGAGCTTTGGCGAGAACTACGGCCCGATCGTGGTGGCGCCGACGGCGATGAAGGCGAGCGAGATCGCCGGGAAGCGCGTGGCGGTGCCGGGGCTGAAGACGACGGCATATCTCACGCTGAAACTGTTTGAGCCGAACTTCGAGGCAGTGGTGACGCCGTTCGATAAAATTTTGGAAGCGGTGAAGAACGAAGTGGTCGATGCGGGACTGCTAATCCATGAAGGACAGCTTTTGTTTCCGCAATTGGGCTTGCACCGGGTGATCGATTTGGGCGTGTGGTGGCACGAGCAAACCGGAATGCCGCTGCCGCTCGGAGGCAATGCAGTGCGGCGCGCGCTGGGTCCCGAGATCGCGCGGGCGATTGCCAAGACGATTCGCGACAGCGCGGAATACGGCCTGGAGCATCGCGAAGAAGCGCTGAATTACGCGATGCAGTTCGCGCGCGACATGGAAACGGAGCTTGCAGACAAATTTGTCAGCATGTACGTGAACAAGTGGACGCTGGGCTACGGCGAACTCGGAAAGCGCGCAGTAACCGAGTTGATCGCGCGAGGCACGGCGGCAGGATTGCTCCCCGGCCCCGCGACCGTGGAATTCCTCAGCGAAGAGTAGCCGAGCTATTTTTTTTCGGTCAGCACGACTTCGGGAAGGCGCGCTTCGCGCAGGAAGCGAGCGGCTTCTTCAGGAGGCGTGGGATTGATGTAGAAGCCGGTGCCCCATTCAAAACCGGCAACTTTTGTGAGCTTCGGAATCACTTCAATGTGCCAGTGGTAGTGGTCGTTGATTTCCTCACCTACCGGCGAAGTGTGAATCATAAAATTGTAAGCAGGCCGATCGAGCACGAGGTCGAGCCGCAGGAGCGCGTCTTTTAGCATGCGCGCGAGGCTGGAGTAGATGGAACTCTGGTTGTTTTCGTAGGAAGAGCCGTGGACTTTTGGTAGCAGCCACATTTCGAAGGGGAAGCGCGAGGCGTAGGGCGCGATGGAGATGAAATGCTCGTTTTCGCCGATGACGCGTTCGCCGGTGTCGCGCTCCTGGCGGATGATGTCGCAGAAAATGCAGCGCTCTTTTTCGTCGTAGTAGTGCCAGCAGTTGTCGACCTCTTCGCGGACCCGGCGAGGAACGATGGGAAGAGCAATTAGTTGGGAGTGAGGGTGCTCGAGGGAAGCGCCAGCGGCTTCGCCGTGATTTTTGAAGATGAGGACATAGCGGAAGCGCTTGTCATTTTTCAGATCGAGCATGCGGTCGCGGTAAGCCCACAGAACATCTTCGACGGCGCGAGGCGCGAGCGTGGCGAGGGTGGCCATGTGGTCGGGCGTTTCGACGATGACTTCGTGGGCGCCGACGCCGTTCATTTTGTCGAAGAGGCCTTCGCCTTCGCGGTCGAGATCGCCTTCAATGACGAGCGCGGGGAAGCGATTGGGAACGACTCGAATATTCCAGCCGGGCGTGTTGGAGCCGCCACCATTGCGGCCGTAGACGAGAATTTCAGGAGGCGTTTTGCTTTCGGCGCCGGGGCAGAAGGGACAATTCTTAGGGCCGGTGACGAGGACGCTTTCGCGGAGAAAATCGGAAGGGCGCTTTCCGCGATCGGTGGAGATGATGACCCAGCGGCCCGTGACAGGATCTTTACGCAGCTCCGGCAAAGCGAGCCTCCTTGAACATGATTGGAATAATGCGCGTGGTGAACAAGTGCTCCGATGGAATTGTACGCGTGCAGGCGGCAAGAGAAAAGCGGGTCTCTTGCTTCGCCTGCCTGCGGCGGGCAGGGCCGGTGAGGAGTACAAGAAGGAACTACCTCGAACAAAGAGATCGCCCACTGGTGCTTGGAGTTGGGGGGTCGCTTAAAAGGCGCCCGCCACCCTGCGGGGCTCAGGGCAAGAGGTCCGCGGCCGCTACAGGTTCCGTCGCGCGGTTTGGTTGTGGGGCGCTACTTTGTGGCGAGGTTTAGGTTGAAGGTCTTCGGGCATCCTTAGTCGGATGCCCTCAGAATGACAGCGTAGGGAATTACGCTGTGACAGGCGTAGGGAGTCGAACGCTGCGATCGGCGCACAGCCAAAAATGGCTGTGCCACGTTAAACCTTCTTTTCTGCCTGGCGGATGCAGGATTCCAGGGTTTGCAGGGCGAAGTCGGCTTGCTCTTCGTCGATTATTAGCGGCGGAGAGAGGCGGACGGTGTTGGCGCCGGCGCCGAGGACCAGCAGGCCTTTGTGGAAGGCGAGATCGACGATGGCGTTGCGGAGGTCGGCGGCTTCTTCCTTGGTGCGCCGGTCCCGGACGATTTCGACGCCGATCATGAGGCCGCGGCCACGGACGTCGCCGACGATTTTGAACTTTTTGGTCCAGTCAGCCATGCGGGAGAAAAGATAGTCACCCATACGGCGAGCATTTTCTTTGTATTGAGCTTCGATCAAGTCCATGGTGGCGAGTGCGGCGGCGACGCAGACGGGATTGCCGCCAAACGTGGAGCCGTGCGAGCCGGGCTTCCAGGTATTCATGATGCTGCTGCGGGCGACGAACGCGCCGAGGGGCATCCCGCTGGCGATGCCTTTGGCGCTGCAAAGAATGTCGGGCTCGATGCCGGCGTGCTCCGAGGCCCACCACTTGCCGGTGCGGCCCATGCCGGATTGCACTTCATCGACCACGAACATGATGCCGTGCTTGCGGCAAATGAGCTGCAGTTCCTGCAAGAAGAATTTCGGCGCGGTGACGTAGCCGCCTTCACCCTGAATGGGCTCGATGACGATGGCGGCGACTTCCTCGGGATCGAAGAGACGCTGGAAGATCTGACGCTCGAGTGTTTCGAGGATTTCGGCGCCGCAAGTTTCGGCGCTGTGAGCGTGTTCGCAGCGGTAGGGATTCGGGTAGGGGATGTGTTCAACTCCGGCGAGGAGCGCGCCGAAGCCTTTGCGTTGCGTGGATTTGGAAGCCGTGAGCGAAAGAGCGCCCATGGTGCGGCCGTGGAAGCAGCCGTAGAAGGCGATGAACTTGTCGCGCTTGGTGGCGTAACGAGCGAGCTTCATGGCGCCTTCGATGGCTTCCGTGCCGGAGTTGGTGAAGAAAGCTTTTTTCGGCTCGGGGCCTGGAACAGTATTGACGAGTTTTTGCGCGAGCTGCGGCAGAGATTCGTAATAGAAGTCCGTCCCGGACATGTGAATCAGCTCGGCGGCTTGCTTTTGAATGGCGTCGACGACTTTGGGATGGCAA
>CATPAM010000328.1 GCA_955651735.1 Candidatus Acidiferrales bacterium
AAAACTCTTCTCGAGTGCAGCAATTGCCGTACTCGGGAGATGGCCGACCACAGCGATCTCGCGTCCGACGTACTGGCCGTCAACGACGGCATTGTCCGCTACTGTAAGAAGTGCGGGTCCTCTACGCTGTGGAAGTTGGCGGCCGCGAGCGGCGAGTCCTCCGAGGAGACCCTCGGCGAGCCGGACACCTTAGGCTTGCCTGCTGCTCCGCATGCGTGGGGCGCGGCCGAACGGTCCAGTGTCCCACGGGAAAAACCGTCCGCGTTCGCCGGCGCTGCCTGGATGCAGACGGAAACCCGTGGGTCCGCGCCCACGCTTGAGCCAGCCACCGCGCAGCCTTCGGCCCCCGATGTGCCACCGGCGACAGCGCCCGCCGTGGTGCTGTCCGGTGCGGGCGTTCCGGCGAAGGAGCGGGAGAATCGGCGAAAGCACGCTCGCATGCGCGTGAACTTCAAGGCTTGCGTGCGACGGCCAAACCTGCAAGACGACATTGTCACCTGCGAAGACATGTCGCGCGGCGGCCTGCGCTTCAAGAGCAGCCAGAAGTACTTTGAAAAAACGCTGATCGACGTGGCCGTTCCGTATTCGCCGGGCGACCAAGCCATCTTCGTGCCCGCTCAGATTATGTACGTGCAGGAACTGCCGGAGCAGAAACTGTATCGCTACGGCGCAATGTACCTGCGCAGCGGCCGATGAAATGCGTTAATAACACTATAGTTAACATACAGCCCCTGTACCTGCTCACCGCGCCTCTTTAGTACCCCTCAGTGCGGTACGCGTGTTCTATGGATGGTTTGCGGGCGCGCAGCAACAATATTGGCAGAAAGTAGAGACCGCTACAGGTTTCACATTGAGGCCTGCTCAACCCATGTCCGAACGCTTGAGTTCTGTAGCACCCCCGCAGTCCGCCGCCGTCCCTGCAACGCGGACGGAACGCCGGCAGATGCGCCGCGCGGGAATTTCGCTGCAGATACGAATTCGCAGCGCGGATTTCAACGACGGAAATTTTGATGAAGTGCGGCTGACACAAAACGCTTCGCGGAAGGCCGTCTATTTTTTCACGCAGCTGAACCGCTATTACAAGGGCATGCGCGTCCGAGTGACCTCTCCGTACGACCCGAGCGCTGGGGCGGCGAATCTGGAGCAAATCGGAGAAGTGGTGCGGCTGCACCGGCGGGACGACGGGTACGGAGTGGCGGTGGCACTGTTGTCCTGCCTGCAACCGACGAATCCAGAGTCCGCCAACGCGAGCGCACCGGCGCAATCTGCAAGCACGCCGGCACCGGCCGCAGCGAGCATCGCGCCAAGTGACCGCCGCAACGGGACGAGGGCCTCGTTTATCGCGCCAATCGAAATGGTGGAGATGCGCACGGGATCGCGCATTGAGGCGCGCACCTCCGATTTGAGCTTGCAAGGCTGCTACGTGGACACGCTGAACCCGCTTCCGATAGGGGCAGCGGTGCGGCTGCAGATTCACCGCGCCGGCATGATTCTGGACGTGCTCGCAACCGTCAGTTCGCGTCACGCGGGTTCGGGGATGGGACTGGTGTTTGGGGAGATCACCGAGACGCAGCGGGCGGTGGTGGAAGGTTGGCTTGGTGAGTTGGGCTTGCCTCCGCGCACGCTATTTGAAAACGCGTTTCCCGCGTCGAAGCGGGGAACCTCACCTGACACGGACTGCGCCGCGCGGCTGGTGCTGGTGTTGGTGCGCAAGGGCGTGCTGAGCCAGTCTGAAGCTACGGAAGTCCTGCGCGATTCCAAGGCCTGAGCATCGTCAAGCACGTCGCCGTCTAGGCGCGCGCTAGCGTCTGCCCGAATCCTTCAGGAGTGTTCCTTCAGTTGCACTCACTCGTAGCGCAAGGCCACAAGGGGATCGACCTTCATCGCTCGCCGCGCCGGAATGTAACAGGCCAGCAACGCGATAGCGGCCAGTCCCACGGCAACCGCCGCGTAGGTCAGCGGATCGGTGGGCTTAACTCCGAACAGAAAGCTGGAGATCAAGCGCGCTACGCCGAGTGCCAAGGTCACTCCAATGGCTACTCCGATGAATGTGAGCTTGAGCCAAAGCCTGGCAATTAGCCCGAGGACGTCGCTGCGGTGCGCTCCCAATGCCATGCGGATGCCGATTTCGTGAGTGCGCTCGCTCACGGAGTAGGACATCACGCCATAGATCCCAACTGCCGCCAGGACAACCGCCACGCCCGCGAAGATGCCCAGTAGCTGCATATAAAATCGCGAATCGCCAATGGACGCCGTCAACACGTCCTCCATCGTCATGATGTTGGTCACGGGCTGATTGGGATCGATCTCCGCCAGCGCCTTCTTCACGTTTGCGGCCAAGTTGGTCCCGCCACCATTTCCGCCAGAAGCTGTTCGCAAAACCAGCGCTTTGTGCAAGTGAGCCCTGTCGGCACCGCCCGGAAAAACGGCCGGCTGCTGGGTGTAGGGCGCATAAACAAACGGCGGCGTTTCCTGTCCCGGCCCAAAATGTTTTACGTCGCCCACGATGCCTACAATTTGCCGCGGCCGCAGTTCATTCACCGGATAGGGGTCATAGCGCAGGAGGATTTGCTGCCCGATGGGGTCTTCGTTGGGGAAAAACTTGCGCGCAAAAGCCTGGTTGACGGCGATCACCCACGGCGCGGCCTCCGTGTCGTGCTCGTCCAAGTAGCGGCCTTTTACCAGTGGAATCTTCAGCGTGCTAAATATTCCGGGGCTCACCTCGCTGTATCCGGCCTGCGGCCGATTCTCCGGCGGCGGAGCCGGGTGCCCGAGAATCGCAAAGGAATAAAATTCCGGGCAGCACCGTGTGGGCAACGCGCCGATCAGCGCGGCGGACTCCACGTCCCGCAGCGCGCCGGTTTTTTCAAGGAGACGCTGATAGAACGCTGTGACCGAAGGCAGCACCTTTTCCATGTCCCCTCCCGGCACGCGCTCTGCATACTTCCCTCCTTCCGGGAGCTGGAAATCCATGGTCAGCTCGTGGTTGGAGTCGAATCCCGGATTTACGCGCTGCAAGCGCAACATGGTATTGATCATCAGTCCAGCGCCGACCAGCAGCACCATCGCCAGGGCCACCTCGGCAACGGCCAACGAGTGCCGAGCCAAGCGTCCGGAAGTGTTTGTTGTTTTCCGTTCACCCTCCCTCAACACGACATTCAGATCGGGACGAGAAGCTTGGAT
>CATPAM010000329.1 GCA_955651735.1 Candidatus Acidiferrales bacterium
ATTCAGATCCACACATGCATAATCCCGGTGGCTGTGACATCAGTGCTTCACTGATTTAGTTGAGGAGTATCTGGTATAGGCCGTGAGAAAAGAAGCTCCGGCTCTCACCGCGAAGATTTTGGTGATCCGGCCAACGCCGTGACGGTCGATTTCATTCCTTCGGTGAGCTGGACGCCGATCTACTCGCCGCTTCCAAAACCGGAGTCACTATGCGCCATCACCATGCTCCGGGTATGAGCCCGTTTTGCGCTCACTTGTTTTTCGCTCCGGCCACAAGTCGGCAGTAGTTGCACGAACTAGACCAATCGTGAGAAGCGGCGGCTGGAGTTTGGGAAGTCCACGCCCATCGCGAACCAGACGAACACACCGAATACCGCTGAGGCCAGTAGCACGCGCCATTCAAAGTGCGGAGCTGGCGCCGGGCCGCCGTGACCCAGAGCCGTCATGAGCGCTCCGGCGACGACGCTTGCAACAGCCGCCCACTGATAGAGCCGCAGGCGCGCAAAGACAGGGGTTTGCGGTTCACCGCGCCAAGCCTCTTCCACAAAGCGCCCCAGGCCAGTGAGAATGAAATAGATCCCGGAAATGAGGTGCAGGGGTGCATGCAGGATCCACAAGCGCGCTATGGCCAAGGCAACTAAACCGTTCCACAGGATCGAGTATACGGGTGTGGGATGGAGCGGCAAACCGGCCCAAGCGGTCAGCCGACAAACGCGCGAGCGCGGGTGCGTGTAGCGAATCCCCAGCGAGTCGGGCGCGAGCCTCCCGTGACAGCAACCCTGCACAAGACAGCGCAGCCTGCCCATGGCTTGGGCCCACGGTCCGCCGGCGGAGAACGCTGCGAGAATGAGCCACGTGCTCGCACCGAACAGCGGTGCGACAAGGGCGCCCAGGGTCCCGCCGAGCAAGCCGCCGTAGAAACCAAAAGGGCGCAAAA
The DNA here is from genome assembly GCA_955651735.1 of Candidatus Acidiferrales bacterium. GTDB lineage: Bacteria > Acidobacteriota > Terriglobia > Acidiferrales > UBA7541 > Acidiferrum. Next base: position 938 of record CATPAM010000329.1, read on the forward strand.
GCTGGGACGATCCTTCGATGTATTGGGCCCACAGCGCCGCCCCAACCACAGCCGCAAACGCAGCAACGAGGACGGCTGTCTGGTGTCCAGAACCAACGAGTGAACCGGCGATCCAAAGTCCGAAAGTTCCTCCCAGGCCGACATAGATGCCATGGTTGATGATGCGAACCGAGCCAATTCTCCACTCTCTCCAGGAGTTGGCGATCCGCTCGGCTCCGCTCCGGATTGCTTCCCAGAAGGCAGCGCCGTGCGCAACAACCCCGACGATCGCAAAGCCGGCAAGCACGTTGGCCAGCGCATTCTGCCCCGTGGTTACGCAACTGCCGGAGATGAGAAGTGCCCAACCGCGGCACAGCCAGGTGATTCCGGGCCACCGCTTGGCGTAGACCTCTGCAGCCAGCACAGCCCAGATCACGCGAAACGAAGGGAACCCGGTCGCGGACCCGTCCAGCATTCGTTCCCAAGCCAACCACTGGCCGAGCATTGTATGGGGCGTAAACGGGCGAGACGGCGCTGTGAGCGGAACCACCAGAAGGAGTGGAAACGCGAGAGTCATCGCCCAAAGTCCGCGCACAGAGAATGTGCGGAGGTCATCTCGGGTTCGCGCGAGAAGCGGAGCGAGCCCGATGAAGACGCAAGCGCTGGCATAGAATATCTCTGACCATTCCAGTACTGGGAGGGATCGCTCGAATGGCAGCCAGGCGGCGATCGCGTCGCGTGGCGTTCCCAGGGCAACCACGCCTTTGTAGAGCACAATCCACGGCAACAGCACGAAGGCGTAACAAGCCAAGCGCTCCGAGGCTGACGGAGACGTTGGACCGGCCGCTGGCAGCAGGCTCATCGACGCGCGACCAAATCGCTCACGGAGATCATGCCGCTCGTATCCGAGCACGAGCGCGGCGCAACTCAGCGCAACAATCGGGGAGACCAGCCACAATCCGCTGGCTGAGCCCACCGCGATGGAGACGCCAGCGCAGAGCATCGTAAAACCGGTGTAGATGGGATGGGGAAGCAGGCGAAAGATGCCTTGTGCAACATAGCGGGGAGGAGGGTAAGCATTCATCGGAAGTCCGCCGCCGTAGACCCACAGGTTGACCATTCCCATTGCCAGAAGAAAGCCGCCGGCCGTAGCGATCGTGAGACCGAACGTCGGCGAAACGATGGCTGGGATGCGCACTATATCTGCGGTCGCCATGGCCCAAGCCGTCAGAGCGATCGGCACGAACAACACAAACGTCGCCCCGTAGACCATTTGCCAAACAAGGTCACGGCCATACGACTACCTCGTGAATCGCCATTCCAAAGGAGTCTGCTTGCCCGGGTCGCCGCAGTACCGCGCGACTGAGCCATTTGCACTCGTGCACGCCCAGGATGCTCGCTGGGAAGAGCCGTTGGAAGCTGGGAAGAACTGACAGCACGGTAGCTCCCAAAGCGCCTTCCCGCAGCACGGTGCCTTTGTCAAGGCTAAGGACGGCTTCACCGTCCGTGAACACAATCTCCTGATCGTTGATCGTGCGGGCGGAAACAGACACGCCGTTGTGATAGACAGTTTGCCGGTTGCTGGAACCGCGCCAGTCGATCCATACCAGGGCATCCGTGGCGTTGACGAATCGGCCCCAGCGCAACTGGCGGATGGGCAAACGCCAAGGTGGCATGGATAGCCGCAGGTGTTCCACGTATCCCCATCCGCGATGCGGCCGTCCGGCACCGATGCGGATCTCTGCGACAGACCGCGGCGCGACGCAGTTCCATTCAACACACCCGGCTTCCGATTCGATCAAAACCTCCCGGAGTGCAGAACCGATCTCGCACCAATTGCCCTCGGCGTTCCACGTCGACGACTTCCAAACAATTCTTCCATCGTGCACCACAGGTGGAGGCTTCTTCCGCAGCGAGAACAGGCTGCGCGGGGGGAGTCCGCCCCCGTGGATGAGCAGACTTGCGTAGTGAATGGCGGACGTTCGCCAGCGTAGCTCCGCGTGGTAAATAATCAGGGCGCCGCCATCTTCACTCGTACAGTCGGCGTACCACTTGGAAAGCTCGAAGGCGGGAATCATCTTACTCGCGGCTACTTGCTGCCGATGGCAATGGCCACGGCTCCCACCAGCATCGGGATGCGAGACAACTTGATGCGTGTGGCATCGCTGAGACCCCTCCAGACGAACACACACATTAGGCAGAGCAGCATCGCAGTGGCCGCAATTCTACCGGCGTTACTCCGCGCGACGGCCACGAGGCCGATCGTTGATAAGAACATTACTGTTACGCCGATTCCCCGAGTGCGACGATAACCGAGGACAGCCGCGATTGTCGCTAGGCCGGCGAGGCGGTCGCCTATCAGCTCCTCCGCATCCATCAAAGTTTCGCGTCCAAACACGAAACAGGCGAGCGTCGTATAGGAGAACCAGGGGCATGGAACGCCACCCACAACCGAACCATAGAGCAACGGACTGCAACATAGGCCGGCCACAAGGGCGCCCTTACCGAGTGGATATCGCTGCGCGATCGGCGAGTACGCAACAAGCCCTAGGCTCGTTATGGCCAGCACCTTTCCACCTGAGCCCACGATCGTCGACAATAGAAATACCGGGGCGAGCAAGCCGACCGCAAGAATTACTGCCTTTCTTATGGATAACTCTCCTGCAGCGATCGGCCGCCGCACACCAGCTGCAGCATCCTTGTGGTAGTCAAACAAATCGTTGACCACAAAGCCGAACATCGCTAAGGCTGTCATCGCGAGACCTGCGGCGACGCTCAGGAGAGATAAACGGCCCTGTGCGGCGATCAGAATTGAAGCGGACATTGCTCCAGCCACGAGTGACGAGATGGGACGAGTTGCTCGAAAGAAAGCCAGAAGCTGGACGGCCGCTCTTTGCCCAGTCTCGCGCTCCGGACCGTCGCGTGCGGCCTTATCTCCGTGCGTCCTGCGGCTGGCATTTCTTGGACCGTTTCCAGCGACTTCAGCTTCGATCGTCACGCCGTCGTTTGCTCGTACAAAAGCCAGGGTTCACCTCATCAAGGGACTTGCAGCAAGATTTCTTGTTTGGTCCCTGGGAGAGCCGCAGTATATATCGGAACACCTCCCTCTGGACGGCTAACCCAGATGGCCGCAGGCGGAACCTCGTCGAGCCACCCGCGAGTTCCACTGCTTGATGTGTCGGCTTCACCTCATGTGAGCATCGCTCATTCATTTGGAAGTATTGCGCGCCACACGTGGAAGTGGGCGTTCCCTCCCGGCGCATTCCGAGCGGTCACCTATCGGGTAACCGGATGAGTGTCCGTCGCTGGCCAGAAAAAACGGAGTTCTAGGAACTTGCGGCCCGCAGCGAATCCGCGATTCCGACCGAGTGGTCGGCCAGGAAACTGGACCCGGCCGATTACTTCAGGGTTGCCCGTCACCCGGAAATCGACTCGACATATCGCGCCTACGCGTCCAAGGCTATAATCGCGGCACGAATGACCCTCGTTCCGGGCACAACCCTGGGGCCATATGAGATCGGCACAACCCTCGGTGCTGGCGGGATGGGAGAGGTGTATCGGGCGAGAGACACGAGATTAGGGCGCGACGTGGCAATCAAGATTTTGCCGAAAGAGATGTCCGCGGATCCGATACGGAAGCAGCGATTTGATCGGGAAGCGAAGACGATTTCCAGCCTGAATCATCCGCATATTTGCGTACTACATGACGTGGGTAGTCAGGATGGCGTCGACTACCTGGTAATGGAGTGCGTGGAGGGGGAGACACTTGCGAAGCGGTTGGAGAGAGGGCCGCTGGTGCTGGAGCAGGTACTGAAGTATGGGGCGCACATTGCAGATGCGCTGGATAAGGCGCATCGCAGCGGCGTAGTACACAGGGACCTGAAGCCAGGAAACATCATGCTGACGACGACAGGAGCGAAGCTGCTGGATTTTGGTTTGGCGAAGCCCGCGGTGGAGCTGGTGAGCGGGGCGACACTCACGGCGGCGACAAAGACAAAGCCTGTGACGCAGGAAGGGACGATTGTCGGAACGTTTCAATACATGTCACCGGAACAAGTCGAAGGAAAGGAGCTCGATGGGCGCAGCGATATTTTTTCTTTGGGCACTGTGCTCTATGAAATGGTGACTGGCAACCGGGCGTTTGAAGGGAAGAGCCAGCTCAGTGTTGCCTCGGCGA
>CATPAM010000330.1 GCA_955651735.1 Candidatus Acidiferrales bacterium
ATAAAAAAGGTTGGCGGGTTTGCAGGGTCGCGTGTTTTTTAGTCGATCTTGCGCCGAACGGTGTAGCCCCTTCCCGACGTAGACAACCTCCAAGTCCTTCGCTTGTTGGTGAACCGCGGGCATTACGGCACGCCAGCCCTGTCGAGGCAAAGCATCGTCCGAAGAATGTAAACCCAGCCCGCCCTACAAGACGTCTGTCGCGGGTGCTGCCAGGGGAAATGAGGGCCCGAAAACTGGTTTAATAGACTTTGACACCAGCCCTTGTCGAAACGCACTTAAAAACACTGCAAGGGCTCATTTTCGAGGAACATCGACGGAACTTGTTGTGATTCGGAGAGTTATCCCGTACTCTCAGCGCAGTTCTAGCCAACCTACGTCAGTGGGCAGCTGCTGTCTTATGAAACATAAGCGGACAACTGCCTAGCGGGGCGCACTTCTCCGGTTTGCGCTAACGTTAATCAGGCACTAGCCGAAGCACATTTCGGAAGTGCGCTTTTAGGAAGTTGCATCCCCACGCCGATCATTCGTAGCGCAGCGCGACCATCGGGTCCACGCGCGTCGCGCGTCGCGCGGGTACGAAGCAGGCGAAGAGCGCCACGGCGCAGAGCAAGATCGCCACGCCCGAAAAGGTCAGCGCATCGGTGCTGGTCACTCCAAGCAGCATGCTCCCCAGAAAGCGCGTGAGTGCGAACGACGCGGCCAGGCCCAGACCCACCCCGACGAACATCAACCGCAGCCCGTGCCCAAGCACCAGCCGCAGAATGTCATCTTTCCTCGCACCGAGCGCCATACGCACCCCGATTTCGTGTGTGCGCTGCCGCGTGGTGTAGGCCGTCACGCCGTAAATTCCTACCGCAGCGAGCACCAGCGCGAGCACGCCAAAAGCGCCCACAAAGGTTCCCGCAACGCGCTGCGGGAAACTGGCAAACCGCTCGCTCAATTCCAGCGTGGTCACCCCGAACACCACCAGGTCGCCATTCAATTCATGGATCGCGTTCTCGGCCGTCTTGCCGATCGCCAGCGGATCACCCGTTGTCCTCGCATGGATATTCATGGTGGCGTGATACACCTGGTACAGCGGCAAATACACGGCTGCCTTGGGCTTTTCATTCAAGCTGTCCAGCTTGCTGTCGCGCGCCACGCCGACCACGGTGAACCATTCGTGCGTCAGTCCGAGTTGACCTGCTTGCCGAGCGCTTGCTGATGCGGCCAGTAGCGCTCCGCAAATGCTTCGGTGACGATCACCGCGCGCTGCGAACTCTTCGTGTCCCGCAGCGTGAAGTCCCGCCCCTTCACAATCGGAATCTGCATGGTCTGGAAATAGTTCGGGCTGATGATGGCCACCTGCGTCTCCATCGATTCATTGGCCTGCGAAACGTACCCTTCGGGCTTCACGCTCGTCGAACCACCGCCGAATTGCAGCGGCACGCGGCTCGACAGGGCCACCGACTGTATGCCCGGCAGCGCTTCCAGTTTCGCCACCAGCTGGCGATCGAATTCCGCCCCGTTCGCGTCCGAATAGCCCGCGGGAAACAGATCGTAGGAAGCGATCAGCACATTATGCGCATTGAATCCCGGATTGATTTGCTGCGCGCTGATGACGCTGCGAATGAACAATCCCGCGCAGATCAGCAGCAGCAGCGACAGCGAAATTTGTGCCACCACCAGCCCGCTCGTCAGGCGCGCCTTCTGGCGCCCACCCGAGGCCTTCCCGGTGTCTTCTTTCAACACCGCCGCGGGCGCATCGCCAGAAGCCCGCAGCGCCGGCAAAATCCCGAAAATCACGCCGGTGAGCACCGAAATCACCAGTGTCGCCAGCAATACCGTGCGGTCCGCTTGGACGTTCAGCCAGATCGGGTAACCCTCGCTCGGCATGAATTTCATCAACGTTCCGGTAGTCCAGAAGGTGATCAGCAGCGCCACCGCGCCCCCCGCCAGCGCCAGCATCAGGCTTTCGACCAGCAGTTGCCGCACCAGCCGCCACCGGCTGGCGCCCATCGAGATGCGAATGGCGATTTCACGCCGCCTTCCCACCGCCCGCACCAGCATCAGATTCGCCACGTTCGCGCAGGCCAGCAGCAGCACCAAGCCGGCGATCGCCATCAGCATCGGCAGCAAGGTCGCAAGAAAATAATTTAAGCCAAACGGGTTGCGCCACAGCGGGTACACGGTCACGCTGTCGTGCCCTTTGTGCTCCTCGGGATAATTCTTGGCCTCCCGCGCAAGCCGCAGCGTCATTTCCTCTTGCGCTTGCCCCAGCGCGACGCCGGGCTTCAACCGCCCAAACACCAACAGCCAGAATTCGTGATGGTCATGGATCAGGTCGCCTTGCGGCATCAATTGCTGTTCCATCATGATTGGAAGCCAAATTTCCGTTCGCACCCCTGTCTGGCTCCCCTGAAAGAGCGGCGGCGTTACGCCTACGATGGTGAATGGGTGTTTGTTGATTTCAATGGTCTGGCCGAGGATGCTTGGATTCGCACCGAAATGCGTTTGCCACAGCCGGTAACTGATTACCGCCACCGGCGCGTCTCCCGGTTTCTCGTCCTCGGCGGGCAGAAAGCCGCGCCCCAGGATCGGCCGCACGCCCAGTACGTCGAAGTAATTGGCGGACGTTACCATGCCCCACACGCGTTCCGGTTTGCCTTTGCCCGTCAGGCTCGTGGTCGCGAAGCCGCACGCCGCGATACCCGCAAAACTCTGTTGCCCGTCACGGATCGCCTCGACATCCGGAT
>CATPAM010000331.1 GCA_955651735.1 Candidatus Acidiferrales bacterium
AGCTTTGCGCACGCGACGCGCGGTACCGCGCACGCCCTTTTGCGCTTCCGCTTCCGCTTCGATGGCGGCAACGCGCTGCGCTGCGGCCACGTGATGCTCGGCGACGCCCACCCACAGATGCGCGGTGCGCTTCTGGTAGCGAAACGCGCGGCCCATGGGCGCGGGACGCAGGCGCTTCCAGCGCGTGCCTTCGTTCACGAAACAGTTGTTCACGTACAGTTCGTCGACATCGAGCGGCGCGCCCGCGTCTTCCGCTTTGCGCTCCGCGTTGGCGATGGCGCTGCGCAAAACTTTTTCAATGTGCTTGGCCGCACGCTTGGGCGTGAAATGCAGCGTTTGCAGCGCCGCTTGCGCCTTTTGCCCGCGGATCAAGTCCATTACCAGGCGCGCTTTTTGCGGCGACATGCGCACGTGCCGGGCCAGGGCGTGGGCTTCAATCGAGCTCGCTTGTGGTTGTAGCTCAGCCATGGCTTATGCCTTCGGCGCTGCCGGAGCTGCGCCGCCTCCTGCTGGTGCCGCGCCGGGAGCTGCCCCGGCCGCGGGAGCTGCCCCGGCTGCCTTCTCGAGCGCCGCTTTCACCGCGTGGCCCTTGAAGGTGCGCGTCGGCGAAAATTCGCCCAGCTTGTGTCCGATCATCTGCTCGGTCACATACACGGGAATGAATTTCTTGCCGTTGTGCACGGCAATGGTGTGGCCGATCATCTCCGGAACGATCGTGGAGCGCCGCGACCAGGTCTTCACCACTTTCTTTTCATTGCGCGTGTTCAGACCTTCCACTTTTTCGCGCAAGTGGCCGTCGACAAACGGCCCTTTTTTCAGTGAGCGTGCCATCTCTCTTGGTTACTCCTCGACTCGGCGCAGGCGGACCCACTGCGCCCGACGCATTTTCTTGAAGCCGCGCACCGGACCGGGTACGCGATGCGACTTGGGGCAGAACGGGCAGACAAAGCGCGTGCCTTGCGCGTTGGGAATGCGTTCCACAATTACCGACCAGCCGGGCTTGCATAGTTTGTACAGCACCGGCTCCGGCGGAGCGATGACGGCCTTTACCGGGCGCACCGCCTTGCTGGTCTTGACTGCGGTTCGCTTTGCGGAGGCACGCTTCACGGGCCGGCGGGTGCGACGGCTGGCCGCGCGTCCTGTTCGTGTTGCTCTGGTTGCTCGCATGGTTTTTGCTCTCACCAAGCGGCGCTAAGACCGCCACCTGGTTTTGTTCTCATCTCTACTGCCTTACTTCCGGCGCTGAACGATCTGCTTGTCCGTACGCTTGTTCCTGCGGGTCTTTTTGCCGAGCGTCGGGAAAGCCCAGGGCGTCTGCGGGTGATTGCCCTTGACTTTGCCTTCTCCTCCGCCGTGCGGATGATCCACAGGATTCATGGCCACGCCGCGCACGGTGGGCTTGATGCCGCGCCACCGGGTGCGTCCGGCCTTACCGAACGTTTCATTCTCATGGTCAAGGTTGCCAACCTGGCCAACCGTGGCCATGCAATCGATGGAAAACTTGCGCACCTCGCCGCTGGGCATCTTGACCAGCGCGAGGTCGCCTTCTTTGCTCAGCAATTGCGCCGCGCCGCCTGCGGAGCGCACGGCCTGGCCGCCGCGTCCCGGGTACAGCTCGAGGTTGTGCACCATCGTGCCCGGGGGGATGTGGCGAATCTTCAGCGCGTTGCCGGGAAGAATGTCCGCGCCTTCGCCGGTCTGCACCGTGGCGCCGACTTCGAGGCCCACGGGATGCAGGATGTAGCGCTTTTCGCCATCCGCGTAATGCAGGAGTGCGATGTTGGAGCTGCGATTGGGGTCATATTCGATGGCCGCAACCTTTGCGGGCACGCCGAATTTGTCGCGCCGGAAATCCACCTGGCGGTACTGCTTCTTGTGGCCGCCGCCGCGATGCCAAATCACGATTTCGCCGTGATTGTTGCGTCCGCCGGAGCGCTTTTTGGGTTCGAGCAGGGCCTTTTCCGGCTCCTGCTTGGTGATATGGCTCTTGTCCAGGACGGTGATAAACCGCCGCGACGCTGTGTATGGATTAAAGCTTTTCAGTCCCATCGCTGCCTCTTACCTTCTTACTTCTTCCCCGCTCCGCGCGAGCGGAGCGAAGGATCTCGACATAAATCTCTGTGCTCTTACAAATTCTCCGCGTACTCGATCATCTTTTCGCCTTCCGCCAGTTTCACGTAGGCTTTTTTCCAATCGCGGCGATACCCTTCGCTTTGGCCGCGGCGGCGCATCTTGCCGTGAAAATTGGCGGTGCGCACGGCGTCGACCTTCACTTTGAAGATCTGCTGCACGGCTTCCTTGATCTGCGTCTTGGTCGCGCCCGAGGCAACTTCAAAGACTACGGTGTGCTGTGTCTCTTTCACGCCCAGCCCTTTTTCGGTGATGATGGGCCGGCGAATAATTTGATAGTGCGGGGCTGACATCGCTTATCCCTTCCCCTTTTTCTTCGCGGAACTGGCTTTCTTGGCAACAGATTTTTCTTTCTTTGCCGTCGATTTCGCCGCGGCCTTGGGTGCTGCTTCCTTGCTGGGCTTCGCCGCCGGCGCGATGGATTGAACATCGGGTGCCACGATCGGCGTACTCTCCGGATCGAGCGAATGGCTCAAGCGCGCTACCGCATCCTTCGAGAGCACAAGGAGGTCATGGTTGAGCAGGTCGTACGGCTGCAAAACGTTGGTGGCCACGACCTTGACGCGATCGAGATTGCGGCTGGCCAGCTCGAGGTTGCGATTTTCGCCGTACGCAACGAGCAGCGCGGATTTTTCGCCGTTCAACTTGTCGAGCACCGAGCGCAACGCTTTCGTCTTGTGCGTATCCAGCGACCAGGCGTCGACAACGGTCAATTTCTGTTCCGCAAGCTTCGCGGAAAGGGCCGAGCGCAGCGCGCCGAGAAGCATCTTCTTCGGCAGCGCGTAGCTGTAATCGCGCGGCTTGGGTCCATGAACCGTGCCGCCGTGGCGCCACAGCGGCGAGCGAATCGAGCCGACGCGCGCGCGGCCGGTGCCCTTCTGCCGCCAGAGCTTGCGGCCCGCGCCGCTGACTTCGCTCTTGTCCTTGGTCTTGTGCGTGCCCGCGCGCAAACCGCGCAGATACCAGCGCGAAGCTTCGTGCAGCAGGTGCGGATTCACCTTCGCGCCAAACACCGCCTCGGCGAGCTCCACCTGCCCGACCTTCTTGCCATCCAGATTGACTACATCCACGACCGGCATAATCTCGTTTCCTTTTTCTCTGACCGTTCTTACTGTTCTTTTCTACTTCGCTGCCGGCGCGCGTTTTGCCGCTGAGCCAGTCGCCTTCTTGGCGTTCTTCGCGCGACGGATAAAAATGTATGCGCCGCTCGGACCCGGCACGGAGCCGCGTACCAGCAGCAGGTTCTCGTCGCTATCCACTTTCACTACTTTCAAATTCTTGGCCGTCAGGTTCGCGTTACCCATGTGGCCCGGAAAATGCTGATTCTTCCACACGCGCGAGGGAAACGAACTGCCGCCAATGCCGCCCGGCGCGCGATGGAACATCGAACCGTGCGTCGCATCGCCGCCGCGGTAGTGCCAGCGCTTGACGCCGCCGGCAAAGCCTTTGCCTTTGGTCACGCCGCTGACGTCGACCAATTCGCCGGCCTTGAAATTCTCCACCAGCACGCGATCGCCGACTTTCGTTTCGTCCTTCGATTCCTCGATGCGCACTTCCTGCAAAACCTTCATGGGCGCCACGCCGGCTTTTTTGAAGTGCCCAGTCATGGCTTTGTTGACGCGCTGTGGCTTGACGAATTCCACCAGCCCAAGCTGCGCGGCTTCGTAGCCGTCTTTGTCCATCGTGCGGCGTTGCACGACAACGCATGGCCCCGCTTGCAGCACCGTACAGCCGACCAGCGCGCCGTCGTCGGTAAAGACTTGCGTCATCCCCAATTTGATTCCGATAATTCCGTTGACCGCCATCTTGTCTTCTCTCTCACAATCCTTTTGTTAGCAGCACCAAAACTACTTCCCAGCGTGGCCGAAGGCCTTGATCTCCACGTCCACGCCCGGTGGCAAGTCCAGCTTCATCAATGCATCGACGGTGTCCGGCGTGGGCTCGAGAATATCGATCAGGCGCTTGTGCGTGCGCATCTCGAACTGCTCGCGCGATTTTTTGTCCACGTGCGGAGAGCGCAGCACCGTCCAGCGGTTGATGGTGGTGGGCAGAGGGATCGGACCAGCAACATCCGCGCCGGTGCGCTTGGCCGTTTCCACAATCTCTCGCGTGGACTGATCGAGAATGCGGTGATCGTACGCTTTCAAACGAATGCGAATTTTGTCGCCTTGTCTCATTTATCTATTCCACAGCCCTCTCTAGAAAACCCATTACTCGATGATCTCCGTGACCGCGCCTGCTCCAACGGTGTGGCCGCCTTCGCGAATGGCGAAGCGCAAGCCCTTCTCCAGGGCGACCGGGGTGATCAGCGTCACTTCGCAGCTTACGTTGTCGCCGGGCATTACCATCTCCACGCCGGCCGGCAACTTCATGTCCCCGGTTACGTCCGTGGTGCGGAAATAAAACTGCGGCCGGTAGCCGGAGAAAAACGGTGTGTGACGCCCGCCTTCTTCCTTGGTCAGCACGTATGCCTCGGCCTTGAACTTGGTGTGTGGCGTGATCGAGCCCGGTTTGCAAACCACTTGCCCGCGCTCCACGTCTTCTTTTTCCGTGCCGCGCAGCAAGAGCCCCACGTTGTCGCCGGCGAGCCCTTCGTC
>CATPAM010000332.1 GCA_955651735.1 Candidatus Acidiferrales bacterium
CGGTTCTTCTGCCGGTCGTCGCGGGTCTTTTCGTCGTTCACCGGCTTGTCTTTGCCGAGTCCCACGATTTGGATGCGGTATACGGGCATATTGCGCTGCGCTACAAGATAGGTCTGCACAGCCTCGGCGCGCCGGCGGCTGAGCTCGAGGTTGTATTCGGGCGTGCCGGTCTTGTCTGTGAAGCCTTCAATGGCCACGAAGTAGCGCTTCATGCTTCCGACTTTGCCGAGCTGGTCAAGCTGCTCCCTGGCTTCGTCGGTCAACTTCGCGGAATTCAACTTGAAGAGCACGGTGACATCGCCCGCGGGCTTGTAGTCGTCAATGTTGGCGATGCGCTCGTTGAGCTCAGCGTGAAACTGGTTGGTCAAATCGGACTTCACCTGATCGGTTTTCTTGGAGGCCGCGTCCGCACGCCCAAGGGCGTCGCCCGCGCGCGCATCAGCGGAATCCGCCTTTTCAGCGGCTGCGCTGATCTTGGGCTCGTCACTCTCCAATTGCTTCTGGGTGCTCTGCGCCTGCTTTTCCACTTCGTTGACCTTCGCGGTGATGGGATCGGTTTGCTGGGCGACATACTTCTTCGTCGCGCAACCTCCCAACAGCAGCACCACGCTGGCCACGATCGTTGCTTCGATGACCCGCTTCATGGGTATTCCTCCATTCGAATTTGAGCTGAATTCCCGTTGTTACAGTTCGATTGCTCTGGGCCGGGCAGAAGCGGGCTGGGGACTTCGCAGAGCTACCTGGCGCGGCGGCAGGGCCACCGGAACCGTTGGAGTCAGATCTTACTGTAAACGCGTGCAACTTACCACTATCGTTCTGTCCGTGCCGCTGGGCGCTCCGCGCCGCCAGCCTACTTCAAAACCGGGCAACCTCTTTTCTACAGCTTCCTATCGACAGCCAACTCTTGCGCCAAAACTACTGCGCCGTGGGTGTCGCGCCGGTGATGCGAAACTTGTACCAGGAAGTTCCCGCAGGGTACAGCACGTCACGGATCTGTGCGTTCTGTTCTTCTCCCGGAGCGAGATTGAACGGAATCGTTCCCTTGTTTACCAGCAGCGCGGCATTATCCGGGCCGACGTAGGTCGTTTCGTACTGAATCTTGCTGTAGGTGTAAGCCTTCGATTTGTTGTCGATGTCCACCAACCAGACCGCCGTGGTACCGGTGCGATCTTTTTCCATTCTGGCACTCAGAACCTTCAGGTCATGCACCGGGTCCGCTTTTCCGGCTGCTGCGGGCGCAGCGGCCGCAGCGGTTACCGGCGCCGCGGGTTTGTTGCCGCTTTTCGACATCTTGTAGAGCACGCCGCCTACAGCCGCCGCCACGACCACGAAAATTGTCACCAACATCAGACTGGAACTCGATTGTTTCTGTTCTTGTGCAACTTCAAACATTGCCGCCTCCTCTGCAACCCGCGAGCGTCCGCCGCCGGAAATGCGCGCAATTGGATTCCTCGGTACGGAGGGACTTCGTGGAAATGGGCAGAAGGGTCGGGAAGCCCCTCGATAGGTACTGCTTATATCCCATCCGCCCGTAGGCGGCAAGCAATCGTGCATCAACGCGCTGGCGGTTACGCCGGAACCTCTGGTGCCTTCACCCGGTGACGAGTCGAGCACGGATTCGGGTTTTTGGCGCTGTAACAAGACGGAACAAGCACTACTCTACTGCTTGGGAACTCCCGTGGAAGATCTCATCACGCCGCCGCCTGCAACCAAAACGGACCAGCGCCGCGGCAGCCGCTTTCCCGTCATTGTCCCGGTGCAAGCCAAATGGCAAGAGGCCAGCGGCCGCATCGTCATTGAGAGCGCGCAAGCCCGCGAAGTAAACATGCAGGGCGGCCTGCTGGACATGAAGATCTTCCCCAGTGTGGGAAGCCAGATGGAGCTAACCAATCTGCTGTCCGGGGAAACCTATCGAGCTCGCGTGGTCGCGATTCGCCGCAAAGAGGGACGCGTACTCGGAGTAGCCGTCGAGCTCCTGATCTCCAGCGAAACGTTCTGGGGTGTGAACTTTCAGTTGAAGAAAACCAGCGCCGAGCTGTTACAGCTCGAACATGCCATCCGCACGGGTGGCATCGATCAGCGCATCCTGGTGGATTTCCGGGACGCCGTGGATCACGTCCGCAAGACCGCCTGGGCCGTGCAGGAGTGGCAGGAGCGCCAGATCACACGCCACGATCCGCAAACGCTGCTTCCGCTGCTCATCAGCGAGCGCATTCGGCGCGCCGCACAGTTGGGCAATTCCATCGTCTCGGATCTCACCAACCACGAGGTCACTCGGGAAACTCCCGGCGTAGATCAACTTTTTGACGCCGTGCAGCGCATGCAGCAACTTCTGGCGGACCTGCTCCGAGATTCCTAGCGCAAGTCCATCCCGATGGCCACCTTCAGAAAGCTCGTCGAATCGGGCTTCTTTTCAGGTGACTTGGGCACGACTCCGAGGGACTTAATAGAGCTAACGCAGAGCAATGTCGAACTCGTAAGGTCAATTTTCTCCTCTCGCAACTCATTGTCAACTAGCTCAAATAAGACTAACTTTAGTCCTATATCTTTCTTCAACCTTCAAGACGGCTCTGACGCAAATATTTTGGCAACCTCCCGGAAATGCCCTTCCCTCTTAGTGGTGCAAAGAACGCAGGGCGCGTTCCGCCATAAATCGAGTACAATGCCGCGCATCAAATCGAAAGCATTCGCCCTAATAGGCCGCTAGCGACCATGAGAAACAATCGCCCTCAGCCCTGCAAGTGCGGCCATCCCAAGAGCATCCACGCACACATGTATTTCCAGGCGAGGCCTGCCAAGCTGCCCAAGGGTTGCAACTTCCCGGGATGCAAATGCAACAACTACCGAGCTGCACAGGTCCTCTCGCCGCCGCCAACAGCCTAATAACCTGCTCCGGGAATGCGAGCCAATCGGCAAGGCCCAAAAGCCGGTGTGACCCGGCACGTGAGTGAGGTATGATAGAGTGTTCGGAAATTATTCATTAGGAAGATGATGCAGACAGACAATGGAAGAATTTTGTTAAGGGTTCGCCCCCGCGGCTTTTGTGCCGGAGTCGTTCGCGCGGTGGACATCGTTGAGCTGGCGCTGGAAGCCTATGGCGCTCCGGTTTACGTGCACCATGAAATCGTGCATAACACTTACGTGGTGGAGCAATTACGCCGGCGCGGTGCGATCTTCGTCGAATCCATCGAGGACGTTCCTCACGGCGGCGTGCTCGTCTTCAGTGCTCATGGGGTTCCCCCCACTGTTCGACAGGAAGCCCAAGATCGCTCGTTGAGAGTGATCGACGCCACCTGCCCGCTGGTCACCAAGGTTCACCTGGAAGCGCTTAAGTTTGCACGCGAAAAGCGCACCATTATTTTGATTGGCCATCGTGACCATCAGGAGATTATTGGCACGTCTGGCGAAGCTCCGGATCGCACCATCGTGGTCGACTCCGTTGCGGCGGTGGATGCTTTGCAAGTAGACGATCCTGAGAAACTCGCTTTTCTCACCCAGACCACGCTCAGCTTGTACGACACTCAGGAGATCGTGACTCGTCTGCGCCAGAAATTTCCCGCCATCAAGGGGCCGGCCAGTGACGACATCTGCTATGCCACGCAGAATCGCCAGGAGGCCGTCGAGCAGGTCGCCAAGGACGTCGACCTGATCCTCGTCGTGGGTTCGCCCAACAGCTCCAATTCCAATCGCCTAGTGGAGGTTGCGCAACGCAGCGGCGTTCGCGCGCAGCTCATCGATTCGGCGCAGGATATCGACGTCAAATGGCTCGAAGGCGTCAAGCGCGTGGGCTTGACCG
The DNA here is from genome assembly GCA_955651735.1 of Candidatus Acidiferrales bacterium. Taxonomy (GTDB): domain Bacteria; phylum Acidobacteriota; class Terriglobia; order Acidiferrales; family UBA7541; genus Acidiferrum. The sequence continues at coordinate 3,797 of CATPAM010000332.1, forward strand.
CGGGGGCTTCCGCACCGGAAGTGCTCGTCGAGCAGGTGAGCGAGCGCCTGGCACAGTTTGGCTTTACCGATCAGCGCGACTTGGATTTGATCCGCGAAGATGTGCGGTTCACTCTGCCGCCGGAATTGGCGACGATCGCGGCCGCGCCGCGCCGCTGAAGATTTTGAAGACAGGTCCGGCAGGGTACGCCGGCAGGCAACTCAACCCAGCATCGTAGGCGGAAACAAAAACAAGGAGCGCAGCCTTGGCGGTCAAAATTGTCCGTCAGCCGAAGAAGATTGCTCTGATTGGCGCGCCTTCGAGCGCGGCGGCGTTTTCGCCGGGGACCGAGAAGGCTCCCGCGGCGCTGCGTGCCGCCGGTCTGGTTGAACGGCTGCAAAATGCCGGCTTTGAGGTGACCGATTACGGCGATTGCGCGCCCAGGCACTTCGCCGACGACGACGAACACCGTCGGGCGCGCAATCTGACGGAAATTGTCGCCGGACTGAACGATCTCAAGCCCCGCACGGAAATCGCGGTGAAAAGCGGTGCGCTGGTGCTTGTTCTCGGCGGCGAATGCGTGCAGGTCATCGGATTGCTGACCGGCGCTCGACGTTATTACAAACACATCAATCTGTTGTGGTTTGATCGTGACGCCGACCTGAATACCCCGGCAACGACGCCGTCCGGCCGCATCGACGGTATGGTGCTCGCGCACATCATCGGCAAGGGCGCGCCGGAGTTAGTAAGGTTCTGGGGCGAGCCGCCGCTGGTGCGCGAACCCGACGTCACACTGTTCGGTTTGGCGCGGCTCGATCCCCCAGAACAGGATTTCCTTGCCCGCGCGCCGCTGCGCCACGTGCATGCCACAGATGTACAAGCAAAGGGGGCCACAGCAGCGGCCGCCGACGCACTGAACCATTTGCATGCCAATTCGCGCGAATTTGTCTTGCATCTCGACCTGGACGTTATCGCGCAAGAAGAATTTCCCGCCGTGGTCGTGCCCGGAAGCGGCGGCCTGGGCTTTGATGACGTGCGCTCGGCGTTGACGGAAATCGTACGTCACAAGAATCTGGTGGGCCTGGACGTGGCGCAATTCAATCCGGACAAGGATGCCGACGGCGATGGCGCGAAGAAAATCGTCGATTTGCTGGTCGAATCGCTCTCAACGCGCCTCGAGAAACCCGCGCTTTCGAGTACAGAACCCGCGCCACAGCCGGAAGAATCTTCGGCTGGGACCACCGTTTAGCTTTTCGCTCGCGCCGGATCATTAGCGCATGACCGTCGTGGCCAGGAACGTCCGCGCCAGATGATCGCCCCACGCTTCCCGCACTTCCAGTGCGATCGCGTAGGGCAGATGTTCGTCCCGCAGGTGTGGGGATTCTTCGGCGGAATTCAGCTTGTCCAAACGGTCCTTCTCCACTTTCTCGAGAAACAGGCGGAATCCAGCAATTTCATCGAGAACCTGCTGCCCCTGCGGCGTGCGGCGTTTGAGTTGCGGCCCCCAACCCAGGTTCACCAGCAGCAGCGCGGCAATCATGATCGCGAAAGCCGGCGATACTCCCTCCGCGAGCTCGCGGAGCATGTACACAATCACCACGGCGAAAACCGCGACTGCCGCCGTTCCCGGCAGCAGCTTCACCCAACTCCCGGAGCGCGACGCCGTTTTGCAAGCAGGGAGAAAAGCAACTTCAAATAGAAGCCCGATCAACAAGCCGGCAAACAAGACCCACATCGTAAAGAACGCTGCGCCGGAGGTGTCCCGCCCGTGAGCCGTCGCGGCGAGCGATAGCGCGGCTATAAAGGTTGCGAGCACGCCGAGCACAATCACTCCCGCGTGCTTGGTGAAGTACAAGCCGTCCATCCGTTGTCTCAATTCCTGCTGGATCGCGAAAATGTAGCGCGTGTTTTGCGCGGTGTTGCGCTGGTCCATCGCTGGAGTGAGATCAATTGTGGCGCCGTCTTCGAACAGCATCGTCAGCACGCGCTTCTCTTCCGGCGCAAGCTGTGCTTCCGCGGCGCGGTCGCTCATCATACGCGACAATCGGTATTTCCCATCCTGCGGCTCAACGCGCAGACAGCCGCGCGTTGCCAGCGCAGCGATGACTGCCGCGAAGCTGCGCCCGTCGCTCCCAGTCGTCACCGCGTACCGCACCGCTGCAGCGGATAGTCCATCGGGAGTTTCGTAGCGTGTCACCACCGTACCAGGCTTCGGCTCCGGCCCGATGCGCAGCCAGGCAATCAGATAAAACATGAAGAGCAGAACCGGCGCTGCCAGCAGCTGCTGACCTTCGCTGAGAAATGAGAATTTAGGCACACGCACATAGCCGGCAGGCCAGGTTACCGTTACGCTCAAACTCTGCCGCGGTCCCACGTTTGTGGCACGGTACGCAACCGTGCCCGCGCCTTCGTCAACGCGCTCCAATTCCGTTTCCGGCTTCCGCGGAGAGCTCACGCCGCGCCCAGCAATACGCGGCTCAACAGCGGCATCAGCAGCGGATACTCCCGCGGGCAGATGCACGGAAAGGATCGCCTCCGCGACCGGCACATCCCGCTCATGGCCGATCGCATTCCAATATAGCGCGTCCCTGCCCGCGCTGAGTGTGAGTGCTCCATTCACTGAGTAGCGAATCACATAGCGATGCTCTCCCGCAGCCAGCGGCATATCTTTTTTGCCGATTCGCAGCTGCGCATACCCGTATCCTTGCCCCTGCTCGTATTTGAGCGGTTGGCCGTCCTCGGTGATTTCCAGGATTTTGACGCGAATTCCGTTGTCTCTCTTATGTTCGCCGACATACTTACGGTCCCAGCGGTCTTCCGACCCGATGGGCAAGTTGCGCATAAATCCATAGCGGTAATACTTGCCGCCGCTGTCGAGCGTGATCTCCTCGCGCACCTCGAGCGTCGCGTCCTCTTTCACTGTAACGTCCGAGCGAAACGCGCTAATCCCACCCTGCTCTGCGGTGTCAGCGCAAGTCGTGCCGCAAGCGCGCAGCAGCGCGAGGCTAACGCCGGCGAGCAGCGCGATACGCCACCCAATGTGTCGGCCCGAGTTCATATCGCCGTATCAATTCATTCTAGGGC